>CAJOJJ010000050.1 GCA_905234925.1 uncultured Endomicrobiia bacterium | reverse complement strand
CGAACAGTAGTTGCGCGGAATGTTTGCCAACATTGTAATGGCAAATCATCCGAAGACACGGAATCTATGTTAAAGTTCATTTACGTTATTTGCCGTTAATTATAAATTGTTAATTATCAATTGCCGTTTTAGGTATTCCTTAAACCTGTCTTGTGCCGTAAGACAGGTATCAAGCAAATAACCTTTCTGTTTTTTCCACTGTGCCAGTCCTCTATAATAATAAAATTTCAAATCTTCTGTTATTATAAAAGGCACAATATTATTCTTCAAACATTCTTTAAATAAAATTAATCTTCCTATTCTTCCGTTTCCGTCTTGGAACGGATGAATTTTTTCAAACTTATAATGAAAATCTATTAAATCTTCAAAAGTTTTTTCTTTTTTTATATTATAAGAATTTAATAATTTTTTTATTTCGGCAGAAACTTTTCTAGGCGGTGTAGTTTCTGTCCCGCCGACTTCGTTTGGCAATTTTTTATAATCTCCTACTGAAAACCAGTTTTTTCTGCTGTCTGAAGTCCCGTTTTTTAAAGTAAGATGGAGCTTTTTTATAAAGTTTTCGCTTAAATCATAATTCGCATTATCAATAATCATATCCACACATTTAAAATGATTGACCGTTTCAACAATATCGTCAACTTTAACAGTTTTATCTTTAATGCCTATGGTATTTGTTTCAAAAATATATCGAGTTTGCTCGTGTGTAAGTGTTCCGCCCTCAATATGGTTGGAATTGTAAGTTAAATCTATTTGAATTTTATGATACAGTCTTCCTGATATTTTGGCGGTTTTTTCTTGGCTTAAAATATTAAGAATTGTAAAGTTTTCTTTCTTCTTATTTTTTCTTTCAGGTCTTTCTTCCGCAGCAGGGATTTTCCATATATTTTCTTCAAGAAAAGCATCTGCTATCTTTCCGCAAGAACAGTAATTTCTTACGGTTCTTTCAGAAAGGTTCCATTTTTTTGCCGTTTCTTTTACTGAAAGATATTTTTTCATAGTCTTGCCTTAAATTAAAATATTAAAAATTTTTTTCTACCATAATATTATAATTTATTATCGGCAAAAAGTCAACAATACTTTAAAAATATTTTATTTCTTGCCGATTATTTTAAGTTAAAATAAAAAGCAGGAGTGATGATATATTTCACTCCTGCCGTATTCAATAGTATTGCTATTATTTTATGGAATCCCAAGCAGTTGACGGATATCCGTGTATAACAGCACCTCGTGTTATATTATATTCTAATACTAAATCTGAATCGTTCTTGTTTTCCAATAAGCCATTTAAACCTCCTACTATACGTACATGACAGAAATATTGTTTTTGGTCTGAAAAATAAGTGGAATCAAATAAAGTAAAATATTTGTTTCCTCTGGCATCAACACCTAAAACCGGGTCATTACAAGTTATTCCACTTGTCGCCCCATTATCACTGGCGGATAAGAAATTACCATATTCGCTGTAATAATTTTTCTGTGCAGAAAGAAGTGTTCCTAATAAAGCATAAGCTTCAGTAAGTTTTGTTTTATCGACGTATCCACGATATATAGGTACCGAGATTACCGACAAAATAATAACGATTGCAATTGTTATTACCAATTCTACTAAGGTAAAACCTTTTAATCTTTTCATAATTTTTCTCCTTTGTTTTTTGTTTTTATCTTTTCATTATTATGATTATAACACAAAATTTTCGTTTTGTCAATATGATTATCTACTTTTATTGTAGATAATTATATTGTTTGTATTTTTTTAATAATATGAGATAATAAATAAAAATTCAGGAGTTTACATATGACAAAAAACAATTTTAAAGATATTCGCATTATTATCGGTAAAAGAATAAAAGAAACAAGATTGAATATGAATTTAACTCAGGAAGAACTCGCCGAAAAGGTAAATATCGATCCTAAATTTGTAAGTCATTTGGAAAGGGGGGTAGGCTTCCCCAGTTTGGAAACTTTTATAAAACTTGCAGAGGCGTTGAAAGTTTCTTTGGACAGCTTAATTACAATAGACAAAAATAATAAATTTAAATATAATAAAGAAGATAATAAAAATCTTGCCAAAATGCAGATGCTTTTCCTAAGCCTTACCGATAAACAACAGAAGTATTTCATAAAAACTATTAAAGAGTTCAAATCCTCAGTAAAGTAGTCACTTTCCATTCAAAAAAATTGCCAAAGACAAATTTTTATTGTATAATATCCTGTTATGAAAAATATTAAAATAAATTTTATTGTAGTTTTTGTATCGGCATTTTTGTTTATGCTGCCGGGAAGTATTTTTGCTGCGGCTAAAAATATCATATTCTTTGCGGAAAGTTTTGAAAATGTTCCGGCAAAAGTTGTTAATAAAATGGAATATTGTGATAAGTTTTGTTTGGCTGCCCCGTTTGATACTGCAAAATATATCAATAAAAATATTCAAAGATTAATAATTTCTCGAAAGATAGAACCTACCGTACAAATAACCGAACCTTATTTTCCTTTAATATCTTCTAAAATATGCTTAAGCTCCTCGACGGTATTGGATAAAACCGAGGATTTTGAACAATTTTTGCAAAATTATAAAGATTCTTACAGAAAAACATTCGAAAAAAATAAACACGGAATGTTTTTAAGCGGTTCGGCACTGGACGACGATGTTTTAAGTGCATTTTACAGATACAACATCTTATGGACCACGGCAAAATCGGATAAAGAAAATACAAAAGGTGTTTTCTTCAAAAACGGAGTAGCACTTTTTGTTCCTTATTACGATATACCGAACAACGATGCAAAAATGAGAAGTTTTTTTGCAGCTTTGCCTACAGGATATACCCCGGTAATTTTAACCGAAGCCCAGATAAAAAATGATTGGTTTATGCTGAATTTGATAAACTATATTGAAAATGCCAAAAATATTACGGCAGTTCTTCCCGTAGATGCCGCATATTATCTGTACAGAACGAAAAGAAACGAAAATTTTGATATGGCATCTGTACGGGATGTCCCGATAGAAAATAAATTAAAATTATATCTGGCAGATAAAGAATTGAAAGAGAACGACAGAAAATCGGAAATGTATCAAATACTTGAAGACGAAATGGCTAATATGTACAGCTATAAAGTGATAAATGGTATAAATACCGATGACAAAAGCGGGGAAAAACTTTTTGATATTTCTTATACGAACATTTTCCGCGTGCTTAATAAAAAACAGCCTAATTTAAAAGATTACGAGGATATTATTTCCAGCAAAGCCGGCAGTAATTCTTCGGGAAAAGAAGCCTGCAGATTTTCAAGAATTTCAAATAAAGCAATAAGAATAAATAATTCCGGAGAATATTTTACGGCTTTTACCGTTATAAATAACGGAAATTCGGTAATTTTTGAAACGAATATATCTGCAGATAAAGCCGATTATTATGATATTTATATTGATATGAATGCGCTTGCCTATGCAGGAGAACAAAAAGGAATAAGGCCCGTAAATGTATTTATGAAACCTGAACACGGTTGGGAATATGCCGTCAGAATTTCGGCTGATAAGATAAGTGTATATAAATTTATAGCAAACAGTGTGGAACTTATCAAAACTTTTGATACTGAAAGCAGAACAAGAATTTCAATACCGGCGGATATTTTAAGAGGCAATCCTCTTAATTGGTATTATCAGGTTGTGGCAGTTAAAGACGGAGAACCTGTTGACTTTATAGAAACGTCGGCAAATAAAGAAAAATTATTTAAAATTTCTCCGTTGCAGGTAGATATGTTTAATTATAAAAATTAGGTTTTGTTATGAAAAAATTTGTAACTTTTATTTTGTCATTATTTTGTTTGTTTTCGGTAAATGTTTGTAATGCCGATGACGATGTTGTTATAGGTACACAAACGAATATTGATACACAGAAATTGAATGTTATTTTGGACGGTAATAACTACGACGGTATGAATATATATGATATTTCCGGAAGTAAATTTTTCTCCATTAAGGAAATAGCTTCTTTATTTAATGCAAGAACGCAGTGGTATTCCGTAAGTAAAAAGGTTTCGTTAAATTTAAACAACAGGTCGGCAGATATTTATTATGATACAAGGAAAGTTTCTTTCGGCAAGAAGAAAGAAAAGTTGTCTATCCCGTCGCTGATGGTGGACGGTGTAGTATATGTTCCCGTAGAATTTTTGGAACTGAAGAGGTTTTCCGAAATTTCAGAGACCGTTGTAAAGTTTGATGCCGCCAACCAAATACTTAACGTTACGTCAAAATCCAATATTTCCGCAGTAAGATATTACACAAAAACGGATAATACCGAGATAGTAATAGAACTTGAAGAAAAAATGACGCATACGGTAAAGAAAGGTAAAAATTCAATCATTATTGCATTTCAGAGAGGAAAAGTAGCCAAAGACAGTGTTATTGCCGACAACGGCGCAATAAAAGATATTTCTTACGAGACTGTCGGCAGAGAGGCTGTGTTTACCATAAATTTGGAACAGACACCGAAGTCGGTTAAAATAAAAAAATATAAAAGACCGTTGAAATTGGTAATTGATATACAGCATTCAAACCCGGTAAATATGGCCAAACCGCGTGAAATATATTTGGCTGATACGATAGCGGAAACCGACAGAAGACTTGCCGAAGACAAAGTGGAAAACAGAATTAAAGAAAAAGCGGCAAGTACGGCAGGCAGTACAGATGCAGCCGGAACCGTTGTTGCCGTAAATACGGAAAATAAAACGGCAAAACAAGAACCTGTTTCCGATATAGAAGTTCCTGTTATTGATAAAAAAGTAATTGCTGACGAATCTGAAGTTTTATCCAAACCGGGCGAAAAGGAATATGCGGATGACAGCTCCAACGAAAAAGTGGCAAACTTAAAAACAAATATAGTTGCTGATGATAATATTATTGATAACAGTTATACGCTTGTTGACGATACGGAAAGTTTTAAAGATATAATGCCCGCAGTAAAAAATAAAGACATTTCAAAAGATGCTAAAATTATTGTACTTGATGCAGGACACGGAGGACAAGACCCGGGTGCGATAGGTCCGCACGGAGTAAAAGAAAAAGATGTAAATTTGGCAATTGTTCTTCAATTGGAAAAAATATTTAAAAGAGATAAAAATTTCAAAGTTATACTTACAAGAGATGACGATAAATTTATTCCTCTTGTAAAAAGAGCCGACATTGCGAATAAAAAGAATGCCGATTTGTTTATATCAGTTCATTGTAATGCAAACCTTAAAAGAGAAAGTTCCGGTTTTGAAGTTTATTTCTTGTCCGAAAATGCGTCGGATACGGAAGCATTCTCCACTCAGACTTTGGAAAACTCTGTTATTGCACTTGAAGATGCCGATGATGAGAAAACTACCGAATTACAAAAACTTTTATGGTCTATGGCATTTACGGAATATATAAACGAATCTTCGGAGCTTGCGGGGCTTATTTCCGGCGAGGCTACCGGAAGATTAAAAATTCCCAACAGAGGAACAAAGCAGGCAAACTTCTATGTTCTTAGAGGTACGCAGATGGCTTCCGTTTTGGTAGAAAGTGCATATTTAAGCAACTACACTGAAGAGGCTAAACTACAGAAATCAAGTTTCCAAAAGTCTATTGCCGACGCAATATATGAGGGTGTAAAGAAATATTATGCAAGAAAAGAAAATAAATAGTAAGCCTATAGGAATTTTTGATTCCGGTTTCGGCGGTCTGACGGTAATGGCTGCCATAACAAAACTTATGCCGAAAGAAAATCTTATATATTTCGGCGATACGGCACACGTTCCTTACGGAACAAAATCAAAAAAAATCGTTACCGATTTTTCCGAAAAAATTTCAAAGTTTCTTGTTGCAAATGATGTAAAAATGATAGTTATTGCCTGCAATACGGCATCGGCATTCAGTCTTGATTATCTAAAGAAAATTATTAATGTTCCGATAATAGGTGTAATAAAGGCAGGTTCCGTCCTTTCCGCAAAAATTACTAAAAATAAAAAGATAGGTGTTATAGGAACGGAGGGAACCGTTAAGAGTAGTGCTTACGAAAATGAAATAAAAAAATACGATAAAACCATAAAGTGTTTTTCTAAAGCCTGTCCGCTTTTTGTGCCGTTGGTTGAAGAGGGCTGGCAAGACGGAAAGATAACACAGGATATAATAAAAGTTTATTTAAAAGACTTAATAAATAAAAAAATTGATACAATTATTTTAGGCTGTACGCATTATCCGTTATTGAAAAAAACAATTAGGAAAGTTATCGGCAAAAATATAAATATAGTTGACTCGGCAAGTGCGGTGGCACTGCAGGTGGAAGAACTTTTAAAAGAAAAAGATATGTTGAAAAAAAACGGTAAAGGAAAATATAAATTTTTTGTCAGTGACGGCCCTGAGAAATTTAAAGCTATCGGCAATAAATTTTTAGGAAATAAAATATCAAAAGTAACAAAAAAAAGCCTGTAGCTTTTTTAATGTACATTGTACAATAAACTGCGAACGACAGCAATTGTGTCGTTATTGCGAGCGAGCCTATGTCGAGCGTGACAATTCGGTGTCGTTACAGCACGCAGTGCTGTCATTCCCGAGTGTTTCTGTCGGGAATCTATGTTGTAAAAGTACCTTTTTTAAGGAGTCTTTATGAAATACAAAGTTTCGGTATACAGTAAATTTTCTTCGGCACATGCCTTAAGAGGATACAAAGGCAAATGCGAAAACCTGCACGGACATAACTGGAAAGTAAGAGTATGTCTCTGCGGTACAAAACTTGATGAAATAGGTATGTTGGTTGACTTTACCGATATGAAAGCTCATTTAGGTATTGTTATGGCAAAGCTCGACCACAAGTACTTAAATGAAACAGTTCCTTTTGATAAAATTAATCCTACGGCGGAAAATATTGCCGCATTTATTTTTAACGAAATGAAAGTGTTTGAAACCGACGATATAAAAGTTTGTGAAGTGGAAGTGTGGGAAAGCGACACATCGCAGGCGGTAGTAAGTTTATGAAGAAAAATGTTAAAGAAAAAGCTGTAGTTTTATTTTCAAGCGGGCTTGATTCTACAACGGTTTTATATTATGCAATGAATAAAGGTTATGATTGTCATTGCTTAATTTTTAATTATGGGCAGCGTCACGATAAAGAAGTGCAAAATGCCGCAAAAGTTGCAAAAAATTTAGGACTGGATTATCATATAGTTAAAACATCCATACCTTGGAACAAAAGTTCCCTTATAGGAAGTAATCAGAAAATTCCCGAACATAAAATAATAAAAGCAGGTTTTGTCCCGTCAACTTATGTCCCCGGCAGAAATACGATATTTTTATCGTATGCTGTTTCCTATGCGGAAACAATAAAAGCGAAAAAAATATTTTTGGGTATTAATGCTGTTGACTTTTCTTCTTATCCAGACTGTACACCACAGTATTTAAAGGCGATGCAGCAGGTAATGAAAGCACTTGGCAACGGAATAGAAATTGTTGCACCGATAGAAAAATTTTCTAAAGGCGAGATAATTAAGCTTGGTATGAAACTGAAAGTTCCTTACGAGAAAACTTGGAGCTGTTATAACGGAAAAAATAAACCTTGCGGAAAATGTGATTCTTGTAAATTGAGAGCGAAAGGTTTTAAAGAGGCAGGTATCAATGACCCCGCACTGTAGAGCTGAAAAGCTGAAAACGACAATGTATAATGTACAATGTACAATGTACAATAAACGACAAAAACCGCATAGCGGTGTCATCCCGCACTTGATGCGGGATCCATTTTACAAAAATACTTCAAATTTTTCACCTGCCGTTAGCGAAGTCTTCTTCTCCTATCAGGGCGAGGGAATATATGCCGGAATACCGCAAATATTCGTCCGTTTTGAAGGATGTAATTTACGTTGCAATTATTGTGATACACCGAAAGCATTAACCGTAAAACAAAATGCAAAATATTTTACGGCACAGGCATTAAGTGAATATATTTTTGATATTTATGAAAAATATGAAAATAACTTTTTCGGTTTTAAGCCGTCCGTATCTTTTACCGGCGGGGAACCGCTGTTGTATGCTGATTTTATTAAAGAGCTTATAACAAAATATATAAAAAATAAATTTTCCGTTTATATGGAAACTAACGGCACGTTGCCGGAAGAAATAAAAAAAGTTTATAAATATTGTGATGTTGTTGCAATGGATATTAAATTTAAGTCCGCCTGTAGGAAAGATTTGTTTAAACATCATAAAGAATTTTTAAAAGTTTGCAAAAATAAAGCATTTATAAAAACTGTCATAACAAAAGATACTAAAAAGGAAGAATTTGTAAAAGCCGTAAAGTTGGTATCCGAGATTTCTAAAAAAATAAAATTCGTTATACAGCCGTCGGATTTCGAAGAAAAGATAAACAAAAAAGTTTTTGAGTTTTATTCGGTAGCAGCAGACAAATTAGATGATGTAAGAATTTTACCGCAATTACACAAACTTTGGAAGATTGCATAGGATTAGATGTTTTTATTGACAATAAGAATATTTTAGACTATAATAAAACTGTAGTTTAGTAATTAAAATATATAACTTAATATTGAATGTTTTTGGATCTTCTACGAAAGATAGGAGAACTCTTTTGTAAAAAACAAAAGTGCTTGAGACTCCAAAAACAGTCGTTTGACTTTTATAAAAATAAATCAAGAGCTATGTTGATTTATTCTTATAATTTTATCTTTCGCCCTTTTAACGGGCGGAAGTCAGCGGCTGTGTAGGCAGTGTCTCAAGCACCCACACAGTCGCTTTTGTTTTTGTAATTACAAAAAAATTCTCCTTTCGGAAAATCCAAAGAAAAAGACAGCTGAGAAGCTGAGCAGGTGATAAGCTGAGAAGTTTAAAGTAAAATTTTGCTTTGCAAAATTTTCTGTTAAAAATAAATA
>CAJOJJ010000049.1 GCA_905234925.1 uncultured Endomicrobiia bacterium | reverse complement strand
AAATAGTTAATCTTGATTTATTGACTTATGCGGGAAATATTAAAAGTCTTGATGATATAAAAGATAATCCGAATTATGAATTTGTTAAAGGCGATATTGCCGATGCAAAACTTGTCGATAATATTGTTTCAAAGGGTATCAACGTAATAATAAATTTTGCTGCGGAGTCTCACGTTGACAGAAGTATAACAAATCCCGATATTTTTATAAAAACAAATGTTTTGGGAACGCAAACACTTTTGGAGGCGGCAAAGAAATATAAAATAGAAAAGTTTTTTCAAATATCGACCGATGAGGTTTACGGTTCTCTCGGCAAAACGGGATATTTTACCGAAAGTACACCGTTAAGCCCTAACAGTCCGTATTCTGCAAGTAAAGCAGGTGCCGATATGCTGGTTACGGCATATCATCATACGTTCGGACTTCCGGTAAATATTACAAGATGTTCCAATAATTACGGTCCGTATCAGTTTCCGGAAAAATTGATTCCTTTATTTATTACCAATGCTTTGGCAGATAAACAAGTTCCTTTATACGGTGATGGAATGAACATAAGGGATTGGCTCTTTGTTGAGGATCACTGCTCGGCGATAGATACTGTTCTGCACAAAGGTAAGGACGGGGAAGTTTATAATGTCGGCGGGAATAACGAGAAGACAAACAGATACATTACCGATACTATTTTAAAATATTTGGGAAAAGACAGCTCTTTGGTTAAATATGTTGCCGACAGGCTCGGGCATGACAGAAGATATGCTATTGATGCGACAAAAATTAAGCAGGAATTGGGCTGGGAACCGAAATATAAATTTGAGCAGGCAATAGAAAAGACCATTCAGTGGTATTTGGACAATAAACAATGGTGGAAAGAGTTGCTGGGATAAGCATCTCCGGAAGAGTAGAAGAATGGAAGTATAGATGTATATAAAAGATAACCGCGTAGCGGTGTCATTCCAGAGTGTCTTTGTCGGGAATCTATAGTTAATCGTCCGAAGGACACATTAAACTATCAGCTTTAAGCTAAAAATGCGAAGCATTTGGCTCAGCCGGGAAAAACGAAGTTTTTCTGACTCAGCTACAAATCGCTTTGCGATTTTTTAAGGAGAAAATATGCAGAAAGACACAAGATTATTGACGGGAATAATAGTTGTAGTAGTTTTAGCTTTGATAGTATTTTCAAGTTTTTTTGTTGTGGAAGTAGGTTCGGTAGGTGTAAGAATTAATGTTCTTTCTGGAGAAACAAAGAGTTTTCCTCAGGGAACATATGCTAAAGTTCCTTTCGTGCATCAGGTAGTAAATTATGATGTTAAAACTCAAAAACAGGAAGTTGAAGCCGATTCCGCATCTAAAGACTTGCAGACTGTCAGGGCAAGAATTGTCGTAAATTTCAGACCGGTATACGATAAAGTTAATGATATTCATATTAAAATAGGTAAAGATTATTTTGTGAAAGTTATTTACCCTGCAATACAGGAAGTTTCCAAAACCGCTATTTCAAAACTGCCCGTAGAAAATATTATTGTCGAAAGAGAAAATTTAAGAGCGGCAATAGAAGAAAATTTAAGAAAGAAAATTGAAGAGTATAATATTATTATTGAAAATGTAAACATTGTTGATATTCAGTTTACTGCCGAATTTAACAGAGTTGTTGAAGAAAAACAGATAGAAGAACAAAAAGTTAAAAAGATTCAGTATCAGAGAATGCAGGCGGAAGAAGAAAAGAAAAGAGTGATTCTTCTTGCTGAAGCAGAAGCTCAGAAACAGAAACTTTTAAGAGATTCTTCCAACCAGACAGTTATCAATTTGAAGTGGATAGAAAAATGGGACGGACATTTACCGAAATATATGCTTTCGGGAAATAAGTCTAATGCAATGTTTATGTTGCCTGATGAGAAGTGATGTTGTTATAATAAAATTACATTTATAGCAAAAAAACAGCAAATTTTGGACTACAATATTGAAACTCGCAACCTTATGTATCCCTTACGGATACGTACACCGCGTTTGCGAGTTTCTTCATTTCGTCACAAACTTAGCTGTTTTTTCTTGTCCTTACATTCTTTGATAAAGTTTCATCTTTTTTATTGTTCAATTATAAGTTGTAAATTATAAACTATAAATTGTGGTCTTGCGGTTCGGGAATTCTTCATCTCACTAATAAATCTTTCTGTTTTTTTATATCCTGATATTATGTTGGTAAAGGTTTACTTTTTTTATTTTTTGTAGTTCATTGCAGTTTGTCGTTTATTGTATATTATCCTTTCGTCTGTTATTCCCGAAGAGCAGTTGGTCGGGAATCTATGGTATAAAACACCTCTTTTCCGTTAATCGTTGTCGTTCAAATAAAAAAGACAGAGTTGTTGCTATGTTACAACCCTTTCTTAGTCAAGAGCATCGCCTTCAAACAACACAAAACAAAATTTTATTAAGAAGAAAAAGTTGCTCCTGAAGTTACATCATAGGTTAAAGCTAAACCTGCACAATCTTTTATTTCCTCTGCAGGATATGCGATTGCCAAAAATTTATAAGGAATACCATCATAAGCAGAGCCAACAATAAATGAAGTGAAATATTTATTACCGCGAGCATCTATTCCTAATACCCACTCCGTAGAAGAAATCTTACCGTTACCTGTACTGGTAGCTTCGTCATGCAAAAAAGTACCATATTCTGAATAATAAGCTTTTTCTGCAGAAAGTATTATTCCAAGTAATGAATAACCTTCTGCCATTTTTGATTTATCAACATACCCACGATAAATAGGAACAGATATCACAGACAAAATGATAACGATAGCAATCGTTATTACCAACTCTACTAAGGTAAAACCTTTTAAATTTTTCATGACAATCTCCTTTTGTTTAAATTTTTTTCTTTTCATTAATATAATTATATTCTAAAAAATAAAAAAAGTCAAGTTGTTTAATAGATTTTATCCAGTTATTAACTGGTTTAAAAAATTACATAAATTTTAGAAAATATAAAAAAGGAGAAAAAATAATGAACTCAAAACAAAAAATTTATTCGATAATAGGAAAAAGAATTAAGGAAGAAAGAAAAAATTTAAACTTAACTCAGGAAGAATTTGCCGCTAAAGTAAATATGAGTTATAAATTTTTAAGCCGTATAGAGAGCAGTGCAGAAAAGCCGAGTTTGGATATGATTATAAAACTTTCAAATGCATTGAATGTTCCTATAGTCAGTTTATTTATTGAGAAGAAAGATAAATTGCAATTGAGAAGTTTAAAGGATAAAGTTCAATATTTGTTTCCTGAATTATCAAACGACAAGTTGGAGCGTTTAACAAATATAATTAAAGAAGCCAGAAATTTAGTTAAGTAAATTTAAAAATATTATAAATAAAAATCGGACATAGGCAGATATGATTTGTCTGATTTATTTAATAGTTTTTTAAAATTTTGTATAATATAAAAATTAAATTTTTAGTTAGCGGAACAGAAAAATAAATGAAAAAGCAGAAGAAAACTTTTATTCTTGATATTGAGCCGAAGCAATTGTATTCCGAATTGAAACCGTTTGTGGCGGAAAAGTATAAGATAGACCAAATAATTCAGTGGATATATCAAAAAAAAGTTTTGGATTTTAATAATTTTACAAATATTTCCAAAGAACTTAGAGGCAATCTTTCGTCGTCTTTTGTGCTTAGAACTTTTACCAATATAAAAAAAGATGAATCTATACTCGACGGAACGGTTCGATATACTTTCAGAACTTACGACAATAAGTATATTTATGCGGTATGTCTTCCCAATGAAAATAAAAAAACAGTCTGTATCTCCACGCAGGTAGGCTGCCCTGTTTCCTGCAATTTTTGTCTTTCAGGAAAAATGAAATTTGTAAGAAATTTATCAAGAGGGGAAATTTTGGAGGAAATTCTTTACATTGAAAGTGATATCAGAGAAAGAATTTCAGGAGTTCTTTTTATGGGTATGGGCGAGCCTATGCTGAATTATGCCAATTTAAAATCCGTTATAAAAACATTAATTTCCAAAAAAGAAATGAATATAGGCAAGAGACATATTACTGTATCTTCCGTCGGTGTAATACCCGGAATAAAAAGCCTTGCCGATGAAATGTTCGGTGTGCGTTTTGCACTGTCGTTGCACGCAACCGACGACAAGCAGAGAAAGAAAATAATTCCGAATAATTTTGATGCAAAGATTTCAGACTTGTTGGATGCCTGCAAATATTATCTTAAAAAAACGAAATCCAAAGTTACCATAGAATACATTTTGTTAAAAGATTTTAATGATACGTCCTCAGATGCCCATAGGCTTGCAAGGTTGATGAAAGCTCATAATTTAATAAATCCCGATGTTCAGGTTAATTTGATTCCGTACAACGAAACAAACAGTTTTGATTACAAAACTCCTGCACAGATAGCTATACTGACTTTTAAAAAAATATTGAAAGTAAGCGGTATTACAGTTAATATCAGAGAGCCTAAAGGATTGGATATAGGTGCAGCTTGCGGACAATTAGGAAAAGTCAATTTATAATTTACAGATCAAATATTTTGAATTTATACAAGGCGACAGCGAGCCGTAGTGTACAATGAACAAGGTACATAAGGCGAGCTGCAACAAAGTAGAAATTCAAAAGATAAGTTGCAAAAGAGGTATAATATGAAGAAAGCATTAGCATTAGGCGGAGGCGGTGCCAGAGCATTGGCACACATTGGTGTATTGAAAATATTGGAACAAAATAATATAAGTTTTGATTGTATTGCGGGAACATCTATGGGTTCTATAATAGGAGCATTGTCTGCTACAGGACAAAATGCCGATACAATAGAAAAAACTTTAAAAAATTATTTCTTTAATATAATGTTTTCTAAACTTAATATGCAGAAAATGCAGGATGAAAGTCAAACTGCATCTGCAAGAAGTTTGATAAGAAAGGCAAGAGAATTTGTTAAATACGGTTCTCAAGAGGGAGGGAGTTCTTTTCTGTCGCATTCGATGCTGGAAGAAATGATTAATACGATAATTCCCGATATGGATATTTCCGAAACAAAAATACCTTTTGCCTGTGTTGCGACGGATATTACCAACGGAAAAGAAAAAGTTTTTACAAAAGGTTCTTTAAGGAAAATAGTTTTGGCATCCGCATCAATACCGGGTGTATTTCCTCCGGTAAACATTGATAATATTTGGTATACTGACGGCGCACATGTAAATGTTACACCGGTCAGCGTAGCAAAAATGCTTGGAGCTGATTTTGTTTTGGCTTCTGATGTTAAGAGTAAGCTTAAAACTCTGGAAACATTGCCGACTAATTCCAAAGATATAATGAACAGATGTAATTTTATTGCAAATTATTTATTTTATGAAATACTTATAAAAGATGCCGATGTTGTTGTTGAGCCTAATGTTAAGCAGATTTCATGGTCTGAATTTAATAAGTTTAATTTGATGGTGTCCGAGGGCAGGAAAGCTGCGGAGGCAAAACTAGGCGAAATTAAAGACAAGCTTAATTCCGATTTTTGATTTTCTTACCTATTTTTGCCTTGCAAAAAGATTGTGAATTTTGTAAAATATTCGCTTATTAATTAAAATTAAAAATATTAAAAATTTATTTTAATGTTAAGGAGAGAAGTAAATGTCATTCGAAAAGAAAGATGTAGTAGAAAAATTCAAAACTCATGCGACCGATACAGGTTCACCTGAAGTTCAAGTTGCATTGTTGACGACAAGAATCAATTATTTGGCAGGACATTTTAAAAAGTTTCCTAAAGATTTTGCATCAAGAATCGGCTTTTTAAAAATGATCGGTCAGAGAAGAAGATTGTTGGATTATTTGAAAAGAACAAATAAAGAGTCTTATTCCGATATTTTGAAAAAATTAGATTTAAGAAAGTAAAAATTTAATGTCCGTCATAAACACAAAGGATGCACTCAGTTTCATTAATTTACAATTAAATATGTAATTTATGTGATTGTGTGGATCTTTTGTGTAGCGTTTATAGACGGACAACTGGAGTAAAAATGGAAATTATTCAATCATCATTGACGGTTGCAGGCAGACAGATTCTTATTGAATCCGGAAGACTTGCAAAACAGGCCAACGGAGCCTGCGTCATTAGAGAAGGCGATACAATGGTGCTTGTTACTGCCGTTGCATCAAAAGAACCTAAAGAGGGAACGGATTTTATGCCGTTGACCGTAGATTACAAAGAGAGAGCTTATGCTGCAGGAAAGTTTCCCGGCGGGTTTTTTAAAAGAGAAGCTAAGCCTAAGGAAAGTGAAATTCTTGTCAGCAGACTTATAGACAGAAGTATCAGACCTTTGTTTTCCGAATTTTGGAGAAACGATACGCAGATAGTGGCAATGGTATTGTCTCACGACGGAGAACATCCTTCAGATATTCTCAGTATTATCGGGGCGTCAGCCGCATTGCACCTTTCAGATGTACCTTTTGCAAAAGATATTGCTTCCGTAAGAATAGGCAGAATCGACGGACAATTTATTGTTAATCCTACAATACAGGAAAGAGAAAAGTCTGATTTGGATTTGGTTGTCAGCGGAACGGAAGATGCTTTAACAATGGTTGAAGCAGGCGCAAACGAACTTTCCGAAGCTGAAATGCTGGATGCATTAAACCTTGCAAAAGAAGAAATCAGTAAAATTTGTAAATTTATAAAAGCTCTTCCCACAAAGGAAAAACTTCCGGTAACGGAACCTGTTATCGACGAAGCTTTAAAAGCAGAAGTTGAAGCGGAAGCTGTTTCCAAAGCACAGGAATGCGTAACCATAAAAGATAAAACTCAAAGAGAAGTTACTTGGGCAACGTTTAAAAAATCAATGCAGGAAAAACTTGCGGAAAAATATCCCGAACAAAGTTCCATGATAGATTTTGTTATGGAAGATAATTTTTACAAAGAAGCAAGAAAACTTGTTTTGACGAAAAATGTAAGAACCGACGGCAGAGCTTTAACGGAAATAAGACCTATAACTTGTGAAGTCGGTTATTTACCGAGAGCTCACGGAAGTGCAATATTTACAAGAGGTCAAACTCAGTCATTGGCAACCGTTACTTTGGCAAGCCCGGAAGATAAACAGGTTATGGATGAGTTAATCGGCGAATATAAAGAAAGATTTTTATTACATTATAATTTCCCGGGATATGCTACAGGCGAAACAAGACCTGAAAGATCTCCGGGAAGAAGAGAAATCGGTCATGGTAATTTGGCAAGAAGAGGTTTAAGACCTGTTCTTCCCGAAGAAAAAGATTTCCCTTATGCAATAAGAATAGTATCCGATATTACGGAGTCAAACGGTTCTTCTTCTATGGCGTCCGTATGCGGTGGCTGTTTGGCTTTGCTTGATGCCGGAGTTCCCATTAAGGCTACTTGTGCAGGTATTGCAATGGGACTTATGAAAGAGGGAGATAATTATGTTATTTTAACCGATATCATGGGTATGGAAGACCATTTGGGCGATATGGATTTTAAAGTTGTAGGTACCAGGAAAGGTATCACCGCTTTGCAGATGGATATAAAAATTGACGGTCTTACGACTGAGATTATGGCGAAAGCTTTAGAGCAGGCAAGAGTAGGCAGAATGGAGATTATCGGAAAAATTGAAGCCGCTATTTCTCAGCCGAGAGCAGAACTTTCAAAATATGCTCCGAAACTTGTATCGTTTACAATACCTCAGAGCAAAATAGGAACTTTAATCGGTCCCGGAGGTAAAAACATAAGAAGTATTCAGGAAAATATGGGTGTAACCGTTGATGTTGAAGAGGACGGTTCCGTATTCATTTCGGGAATGGATGCATCAAAAGTTGAAGAAGCCAGAAGAGTAATTGAAGGCCTTACCGGCGAAGTTGAAGTAGGGCAGGAATATAAAGGTAAAGTAACCAAGATTATGGCATTCGGTGCTTTTGTTGAAATTCTTCCGGGAAAAGAAGGTATGGTACATATTTCAAAACTTTCGAAGAAACATGTTAAGAAAGTTGAAGATGTTGTTTCCGTAGGGGAAGAAATAGTTGTAAGAGTTTCTGAAATTGACAGACAGGGAAGAATCAATTTAATAAAAATTATGTAATTTAAGGGTATTAATATGTGTCCTAAAGAAAATAATTTGGAAGAAAAAGTAAAATCTTTATATGAAATTATGCAGGAAGAGAAAGTTGAAGAAATCAATATAAAATCTCCTGAGATAAAGTTGCATATAAAGAGAAAAAATTATTCTAAACCTTGTGTTGAAAATATTTCAATTTCTTCTGCAAGAAGTTCCGTTCATACGGAAAATAATGTTGTGCCGAACGAGAGTGAAACCGGTGCTGCTGCAGGCGAAACGATAAAATCTCCCATAACGGGAGTATTTTACCGCTCTCCTTCTCCGACGTCTCCTATGTTTGTTAATGAGGGTGATGTTGTTGACAGCGGTAAAACATTGTGTATAATAGAAGCCATGAAAGTTATGAACGAGATTAAAGCGACCGAAAAAGTAAAAATAGTGAAAATTCTCGTTGAAAACGGGCAGCCTGTTAATAGTCAGCAGGATTTGTTCAGTGTGGAAAAATTATAATTTCAGGTACTAAAAATGAAAGATAGAATCGGTTATGTTGCAGGACAGATTTGGCATTTGCTCAATGAGCAGGGGGAACTGACACCTATTAAGATAAAAGCTCAGTTGGGCTTATCCAATACGATGTTGTATCTTGCGTTAGGATGGCTGTCAAGAGAAAATAAAGTAAATATAGTTCAGTATGAGTATTCATATAAAATCTCTCTTTGTTAAAACAAAGAGAGATTTTTTATAATTCAGCTATATTTATTGCAATATCATGCAAGGTTTCGTTGATTTTCATATACTGATCAAGAACATCCATATGAAGACTGGAAGTTTCTATTGATTCCTGTAAGCCCGCATGCAGTCTGGAGATGTGTTTCGTTTTCAGTTCATGTAATAAAATATTTAATTTGTTGATATCATCGCTTACTTCATTTGCTGCGGTGATATCTTTTTCTATGAAAGCATCCACAAGTTTTGAACAATTCGTATATACGATGTTATGTAAATACTTCAAATCTTTCAAGCCCTCATCGGAAAATCTTAAATATCTGTTTTTTTTCTCCTGTGCAATATAAATGATATTTCTCTCAATAATATCCGATATTCTTTCAAAATCTGCAATGATATAAAGCAATAAAGTTTCAAAATGAGATTCTTCTTCCGTTAAACTGTTCTGCCCGACTTTTGTAATATACGGTACAAGTTCTTCCACGAGATTTGATATTTGAAGACATTTATATTTTATCTTATCTATAACAATTTGATGTCTGGTTTTTAATGTATTAACGGAATCTTTCATTATGTCTGAAACTATTTCAGCCATTCGTTCGGCTTCTTTTTTAGAAAGATCCAAAGCTTTTTTCGGCTTATTTACCAAATTGTGATCAATAAAGACTGTTCCGAATGTTTTTTCCGTAGCGGAGCTGGGATAAATTAAAAAGAAAAATCCGTGTAAAACGGGAATTAAAGGCAGAATGATAATTGCGGTAAAGAGAGTAACAAGAGTATGAGACATTGCAATTTGTCTTGCAATATCCGTTGAACAAATGAATTTTTCTGTAAAGAATGTTACAAAGTATTCCCACGACGTTACATCGCCGTATTTTATAAATGATATGAAAGGGAATACGAGAAGAACGCCCAATATCTGATAACTTAAATGCCATAACATTACTCTTTTTCCGCTTCTGGGCTGAGTAATGGATGCAATAAGCCCGGTGGAACATGTTCCGATTTGAGCTCCCAAACATATACAAATACCTTGCAGTAAAGAAAGTATTCCAGACGATGCAAGAACTATAGTTATACCGACGGTTGCACCGCTGCTGTGAGTAAAAGCCGTACAAAGTATTCCGATAGTCAACAGCATTAAAGGGGAGTTTAAATTTGCTACGGCATTTAAAATGTTTTGATTAAACGTTATCGGCAGTATTGCCTCAGACATCAGTTTCATTCCGAAGAATAAAAGCCCGAAACCGAAAATAGCCTCGCCGAATTCAATTAGTTTTCTGTCTTTTGCGAAGAAAGATGTGAAATATCCGACAGCCGTTATAATTAAAGCGAAATCTACCAGTTTAAATGCAACAAGCTGTCCCGTAACTGTAGAGCCTACGGATGCTCCGACGGTAACCGCCATTGCCTGAAAAAAAGTCATTACACCTGCACTTGTCAGGGTTATCTGCAATAATAAAGTGGCAGTACTTGATTGATTTATGCCCGTAACAATCAAGCCGGTAAAAAAGCCTTTTAATCTTGTGCTTGTAAATTTGGAAAGAATCAGTCTTATATTTTGACCTGCAATTTTTTGAAAGGCATAATTTATTTTAAACATTCCGAACAACAGCAGTGCAGCGCCGCCCAAAAGACCGGAAACCATTGTCATTATCCAATTCGACGGCAAAAGGAAAAAAAATAATAAAAAGATACAAACTATGAAAATTTTTATTCTCATTGATATTAATCCATTTTAAATGAATTTGGTAAAAGTTTTGATATTTTTATTATTTTTAAGCCGGATTTTTTCGAATTATAAATTATGTAGGCATCTTTTGCAAATTCCGCAATAACCTGTCTGCATGCTCCGCAGGGGGAAATATCCCCGTTTTTATTATAAATTGCAATTGCTTTTATTTTTTTACATCCGTTGCTTACGGCAGTAAAAACTGCGGAACGCTCCGCACAAATGCTTAAACCGTAAGAAGCATTTTCAACATTTGTTCCGCAAAATACTTTGTTATCTTCGCAAAGAACCGCCGCCCCTACTTTGAATTTTGAGTAGGGGCTGTATGAATTTTTTGATGCTTCTTCAGCAAATTCCAAAAGTTGTTTATACTGTTCTTTTTTATTCATAATATTTTTTTAACAGCAAACTTAAATCTTTATATGCCGGAGCTTTCGTTACTTCTTCTTTTGAAGTTTGTACGGCATTTTCAAGTGCATGTCGGCACTGACATTTTCCTTCTCGTACCGCTATTCTCGGTATTAATATTTTTATAAGCTTTTTGCAAGCCGTTGAAATGGCATCCATTACTTCCATAACT
Source organism: uncultured Endomicrobiia bacterium (assembly GCA_905234925.1). Classification (GTDB taxonomy): domain Bacteria; phylum Elusimicrobiota; class Endomicrobiia; order Endomicrobiales; family Endomicrobiaceae; genus Ruminimicrobiellum. The sequence goes on along the minus strand of CAJOJJ010000049.1, from coordinate 2,476 downwards.
TTTTCTACGGCAACTTCTTCTCCGTGCTTTTGTACGTCATAGTCTGTAACAAGGGCGATATTTGCATAGCAGATTTCCGCTTCTCTTGCAAGTTTTGCCTCAGGCACTATGGTCATTCCTACTACGGAAAATCCGTTTTTTTGATGGATTTTTGATTCTGCTCTTGTTGAAAATTGAGGACCTTCAATGCACAGGTAAGTCGTATCACTGAAATGATGTTCTATTGCCAGTTCGGTTACGCATTTATGGATGATATCTCTTAATTCATTGCAGAAAGGGTCAGCAAAACCTACATGTGCCACGATTCCGTTGCCGAAAAACGTGTTGACTCTGTTTTTTGTTTTGTCGAATACTTGTTCGGGAATAACAAAATCTTTAGGTTTTATGTTTTGCTGCAGTGAACCTACTGCCGTTAAAGAAATTATTTGTTCCACACCTAAAGATTTCAATGCGTAAATATTTGCTCTGTTATTTATTTCAGAAGGTAAAATTGTATGACCTTTTCCGTGTCTTGGAAGGAATGCTACTCTGACATTGTCGATAGTGCCTACCGTTATTGCTGCCGAAGGTTTACCGAAAGGTGTTTCGATATTTACTTCCGTTACATTGTCAAAACCGCTTATTTCACTGATTCCGCTGCCGCCGACTACTGCAATTTTTACGGGTTCAATCTGTTTTGCCATGCCGCCTCCTAAATTTTTAATTATACATTGTCGTCCTCATATTATACCATATTTAAAAAAAATCGCCAAGAGAAAAATTTATTTTACAAATAAAAAAACTCCGAGACCAGGATTCGAACCTAGACGAAGGGATCCAAATTCCCTTGTGCTACCATTACACTATCTCGGAATTATTAAGACAATATACAATGTATAATGTACATTGCATAATTAAAAATAAAATTTTAAAAGAACTAATAATTTATTCTTCGTTTGCGGAAATGTCTTCCTGAGAAGGACTTTCCTGTACTCCGGAAGCTTTTACTTCTTCAAGTTTTTTGTAATAAGCATCCATAACAATTTTTTCCATTTCAGCTCGGAATTCATTAGTTATCGGATGTGCGATGTCTTTAAAAGTTCCGTACTTCTTTTTTCTTGACGGCATACAAACCATCAATCCTTTCTCGCCGCTTATAATCCTTAAATTGTGAACAACAAAAACATTATCAAAAGTAATTTCGGCATAAGCCTTCAGTTTTTCCTCTGTTTTGGGGAAAATTCTAACTTCAGTAATTTTCATAATAACCTCAAACAATTAACGTTCGTTGCAATTTTTGAAGGATTTAACAAACCAAACGTTTCGATTATGTTTTGCTAAAACCTCTGCAACATTATTCAAATTCTCTTGACCCTGAAGTAGCCCAAACACAGTTGCTCCTGAACCTGACATCAAACTAATGCATCCTATACTCTCAAGAGTGTTTTTTATTTGTTTTATTTCCGGATAGTCTCCGAAAACAAATTCCTCAAATCTGTTGAAAAAAAGATCTTTTGCATTTTTGTAATCGAGTGAATTTCTCTCAATACAGCTTACTATGTTATCAATTTTATGGACGTTTGTCAATGGAAATTTTACCTTTGAATATGCCTGAACCGTAGATACTCCGAAGTTTGGTTTAACCAAAACGAAGTTATATTCTCTGTCGGAATTTAATTTTTCCACAATGTCGCCTATCCCTGAAATTTTAGCTGTTCCTCCTGTCAGGAAGAAAGGAACATCTGCTCCGAGAGATGCTGCCAATATTTCCAAATTTGAAAGATTATCATTTATTTTCCAAAGAGTATTTAATGCGTTTAATACTGCTGCAGCATCCGAAGAGCCTCCGCCCAAACCTGCTCCCATAGGGATATTTTTTGTAAGTTTTATTTTTATTCCCGTATTGACATTATACTTTTCTTTAAATTTTTCTGCAGCTCTGTAAACCAGGTTGCTTCCGTCATTCGGTAAATCGGCATTTATACAAGTAAGTTCGATTTTGTTTTCCTTTAATTCGGAGAACTCCAATATATCGAATAATGATACCGTGTGCATAACGGATTCCAAGTTGTGGTAGCCGTCGGGACGTTTGTTGATTATTTCAAGAAACAGGTTTATTTTAGCTGGAGCTTTTATTATCATTTTTTATCCTCGGACAAAATTTTTAAATCCGTAATTTCGGGAATTGATAATTTTGTATTTCGTAAATTTACCTTAAATTTATGAGTTTTCATTTTAAACGTCATTTCGTTGGGAACTTTCGATACTTTATTGAAATTTTTATAAGAGTTTATTTTTAAATCAAAAGAATTTTTTTTCGAAAAATTTTTAAATAATCCCGTTTTGGAATTTATTTTAACGATAATATCTTCATTTTCGTATATAATGTTTTTACCTTTAAATGAAGTTTTGGCATCAAGTAAAATATTAATAAATTCTTTCGATAATACGGTATTTGCAAAGCCAAACATTAACACAAATTCCGAATTTAGCGAGT
>CAJOJJ010000048.1 GCA_905234925.1 uncultured Endomicrobiia bacterium | reverse complement strand
CAATTGAAGTTTATGGACAAATTTAACATAAAAACCGCTTATATTTCTTTAGCTACTCCTCACCCGTATTGGAACAATGAAGAAGAAACAATTAATATTGTAAGAGAAATAAATAATGAAGGTGCGGAAATAGCAAAAAAGTATCCTGAAAGGTTTAAACTTTTAGCAACTCTTCCGTTACCTAATGTAGAAAAGTCAATAAAAGAAATAGATTATGCTTACGATACACTTAATGCCGTTGGAATAAAACTTCCAACAAATGCAGGCGGAATTTATTTAGGAGAAAAAGCTTTTGAACCCATATTTGAAAAACTTAACGAAAGAAAAGCCGTTATTGTTTTGCATCCCGTTTCACAAGCAGCAGTTCCGGATACAATTTTTAAACAGTATCCTCCTGCCGTAGTTCAATATTTGCAGGAAACAACCACCGCCGTTATGAACTTGATTTTGAGCGGAACATTGGAAAAATATACGGATATAAAAATTGTTATCCCTCACGGCGGATCTTTACTTCCCGCATTGGCAGACAGATTGGAAGCAATGCAAGGTTTGTTGGAATTAAAAGCCGGCAGAAAACTTCCGCCGATAAAAGAAACCCTTTCTAAATTTTATTATGATTTAGCAGGGTTTCCTGTTCCCAACCAACTTTACGGTTTATTGAATATGACTGATGCCGATCATTTGCTGTATGGCAGTGATTATCCTTATGCTTTTGAAAATTATATTCAACCGCAAAAAGAAAAGCTTGAAAAAACTAAACTTTTAACCAAAAAGCAGAAAACAAAAATATTTAAGCAGAATATCGAACTGCTTTTTAAATAAAATATTTTTAGAATCCTAATCCTTTTAACCAATCGGAAACTTTTTTGTCGGCTTCGGATTTGTTGTTTTGTGCAACGTGTCCGTAAACACCTAAACCTTTTTTTACTTCGGATGCTTTTGTTATTGATTTTATTTTACTTTCGCTTCCCGCCAAACCGCTGCCTTCGTGTGTTCCGAAAGGTATTATTGTTTTACCTGAAAAATCATAACTTTCCAAAAATGTATAAACAGGCATCGGTAAATCGCCCCACCAGTTAGGATAACCGACGAATATTACATCATAATCCGCAACATTTACTTTACCTGCAATTTCCGGTCTTTCATTATTTCTTTTTTCTGTTTGTGCATAGTTTATTAAATCGTTATATGATTTGGGATATTTATCGTTTACAACTTTAATTTCAAATGTATCTCCGCCTGTTTTTACCGCTATCATTTCTGCAATTATTTCCGTGTTACCTTTCTTTATTGTTCCTACACTGTATTGTTCACCGTTTTTGGAAAAATATGCCACCAAAACTTTTTTACCGCTGTTTACTTTTGTTGTTGATTCCGCTGCTGCCATAACTTCGCCTCCGTTATTATTACTTTTTAATAAAAAAATCGCACCTACACAAACTACAAGTAAAACCGTTACTATTATTTTTAATTTCATAAAAATCCTCCGGATTTTGTTAGAAGATTAGATGATTAGAAGATTGGAGGATTGGAAGCTGAGTTGTAAAATTTGTTGAAAACAAATTTTGTTATCTTTTAATTTCCTATTTTCTTCCATTCTTCTATCTTTCTATTTTACAAAATAGAGCAACTCTAAGTCAAATTTTATAAAAAATCTGTCTTTTTTTCCTAAAAAAAGATATAATAAGTGCAATTTTCTACCGGGGGTTTTGATTATGCAAAAATATTCACACACTTACAATGTAATACTTGATAATATGGATTTATTCCATTACAGGTTAAGACCGATATCCGCAATTATGTATTTGCAGGATGCTTTTGCAAGATATACGGCAACAAAAAAGATGGCTGCTTACGACTTGTTTGCTACTAACCAATACTGGATAATAACCGAAATAAACATGGAATTTACGGATGTTTTACCTTACTGGTCGGAAGAGATAACTTTCAAAATTAAAAGTTTATACGGATTTTAATCTTTATTATAACGATAAAGTTTTTGCAAAAGGAAACATTCTTTGGTTCGTAATAGACAGAGAAACTAAAAGACCTGCAAAAACCGATGTTGTAGCCGAAAGGTTTGAAGTTTGTAACGAACTTGTTTTAGGAGAGCATACAAAATTTGTTTTACCGCAAATTAAAGAAAAATTTAACGAAATTACACATAAAATAAATTTGTCCGATATGGATTTTAACAAACATGTTAACAACAAAAGTTATATTAACCTTGCTGAAAATGCAGCTCCCGACGAATTTAAGAAAGTTAACACAATAAAACAATTAAAAGTTAAATTTAACAGAGAATCTTTTTTGAATGACGTTTTAACCTGCACGACACACAAAACGAATACTCCGAAATTGTATGTTCATAAAATAGAAAAAGACGGAGTTTCCGTTTGTGATATTTCCACATTATGGGAAGAAAAAACAGATACCTCTACCATTGTGGATTATCCGTTAAAGAGTAAGGGATAATTAGATTTCCTGCGGGTTGCCTATGGTTAATACCAACAAATCTTTATTTGAATCTTTTGCGGCTTGAAGTTCGGCTTTTAACGGGTCGTCCCAACTGTGTTTTGATAATGTATATTTTGAATGATGAACGGTAATATATTGTTTGGCATTAAGTTCCTGCATTGCTATGCCCAGTTCTTTCGGCATTGTGTGTATTTGGTTCCAATCTTGATTATATTGCCCGTTTTCAAGTATTGCCAAATCTATGTCAGGAAAATGTTCCCCTGTATTAAAGTGCGGACCGTAACCGGAATCGCCGCCGATATAAACTTTTTTACCGTCAGCAAATTCCACAACAAAAGATGCCCACAAAGTTTTGTTTCTGAAAATGCTTCTTCCCGAAAAGTGGCGGGCAGGCAAACAATAAAATTTTGTGCCGTTAACTTCTGCATCTTTATACCAATCAAGTTCGGTAATTTTGTCTAAAGGAAATTTCCAATATTCAAAATGTTCACCAACGCCTAAAGGAACAACTATATTTTTTATTTTTGATTTTAATTCTTTAACGGTAAAATAATCCAAATGGTCCCAATGGTCGTGACTTATTACAAGAAAATCTATTTCCGGAATATCTTGCGGTTTATAAATGTCTGTTCCGGGATACGGTTTATTTATAAATTTTACCGGTGAACCTTGTATAAGTACGGGATCAACTAAAATTTTTATACCGTTAACTTGCAACAAATATGAAGAATGGCCGAACCATACAATAAGGTCTTTGTCTTTCGGTAAAGAATTTAAATCTGTTTTTACCGACGGTACAGGTTGTGCGGGTGCTAAATCTTTTCTTTTTTCGGTTAAAAATTCCCACATAGTTTGAAAGCCGCTTTTGTTGCCGGTCATAACTGTTGTGGGAACTTCATTTTGAAATTGTCCGTCTTTATAGTTTGGTGATTGTTTTATAAGTTCCAATCTGTTACCGCTAGGTAACTTTCCGAAACTTTCCATAAATTTACCGTCTGCAGTTTTATCGATAAACATATAACCGCCCGTTGCCGCACCTGCCGCAACAACTGTTCCCGCTATTAATGATTTTTTTATAAAATCTCTTCTGTTCATATTGTAAAATTATATAAATTAAAGTAACTCTAATGTCAAGATTATAAATCCTTAATCCAATCTTTTTTTAAACATCCATGCTGCAAAAGATAATGTAATACAGGCAATTATTATTAACGGTATCAAATTCATTATAATATCTTCAAGAATCATACCTTTTAAAAATATACATCTTGTTATTTTTATGAAAAATCTTAACGGATTGGCATAAGTTAAAATTTGTAAAAATTGCGGCATATCTTCTACCGGTGACACAAAACCGGAAAGCAAAACTGCCGGCATTTGAAATGTAATTATTCCCAAAATTGCCTGTTGCTGTGTTTTGGCAATTGACGATATTGAAAGACCTACACCTACAATTGAAAGTAAAGAAACCGCTATTGCTCCAAAAAGATAAAACGGATTTCCGGCAAACGGTATTTTAAATACTATTACAGCCAAAAAAGACATTACTGAAGTAACGGTTAACGCCAAAACAAACGGCGGTATAGTTTTTCCCAACAAAATTTCAAAAGAGCTTAAAGGAGTTATTATAAGTTGATCAAAAGTGCCTAATTCTCTTTCCCTTGCAACGGATAATGCCGTAAGTAAAAGAGTAACCACAAGAGCAAGAAGAGAAACAATAACTGTTAAAACATACCATCTGTATTCGAGATTGGCATTAAACCAATTCCTGACTGATATATTCACCGGAGAAACTGATTTTGTAAGTTCCATATTATATCCGTTAATTATTTGTGTTGCATAAGAACCGGCAATTGAAGCGGAATTTGTTTGTCTGCCGTCGGTAATAATTTCTACGGATACTTGTTTGTTTGCTTTAATGTTTTTTGAAAAATCGTTGTTTATATAAACACCTATTAAAACTTTTTGAGTATCGATTTTTTCTTTCAGTTCTTCAAAACCGTTAACGTAATATATTTTTCTAAAGTACGGTGAATTATCAAACTTTTCAATTAAACTTTTACTTTCAAAACTGTTGCTGTTATCCAAAACCGCCATATCAATATTGCGAACTTCCATTGTTATTGCTGCGGAAAAAACAAAAAACATCATAAAAGGCATAACCATAATAATGGCTCTTGTTCTTTTATCTTCCCAGATGGTAATAAATTCTTTTTTTATTAAAGATATTAAACGAATCAACATTTAATTCTCCAACCGCAGCGATGTTTTTTTGTAAACAATAATAAACAATATAAGCCCTAAAATACTTAAATAAACCGAATTTATTAAAACAATGTTCCAAACAGTTCCGGCCATAAATTCACTTTCAATAAAAGTAATAAAGTATCGCGGCGGTAAAATCATAGTTAAATATTGAAATATTTTAGGCATGGAACTTATAGGAAACATCAACCCCGATAACAGCAAAGCCGGTAAAAATCCCGCTGCAACGGAAATCATACTTGCAAGAAACAAACTCTTTGTAATTGTTGAAATTAAAAGTCCTATACCCAAACATGTAAACAAAAACAGTCCGCTGACAAAAAACAAAACAAAAATATTTCCTCTAAACGGAATAGAAAAGACAAATATACATAAGAAAACATTAAATGCCATAGATAACATTCCCAAAATAAAGTAAGGAACGTATTTACTTAACAAAATGTGTATTTTTTTTATTTTTGTACTTAAAAGAGCTTCCATCGTTCCCCGTTCCCATTCTCTTGCAATAACAAGAGCAGTTAACAAAATTCCTATAAGTGTCATTGTTATTGCCAATGAACCGGGCAAAATAAAATAATGGCTGTTCAAATCCTGGTTGTACCATGTTCTTAGCTGAACATTTATTAAACTTTTATTAACAGTTCTTAAATTTGTTGCATATTTACTTGAAGAAAGCCATCCGTTTATTATCTGCATGGAATAAGCATATACATAATTTGCAGTATTAACTTCACTGCCGTCGGTTACTATCAATACATTTGCAATTTTACCTTTTGAAAGATTTAAACAAAAATCCTGCGGTATAAAAACGGCTCCTTTTATTTTTGATCTTGCGATATCTCTTGTAATATCTTCTTTGTTATCATACACAACAGCTTTAATATATTTGCTGTTACCGAACGATTTTATCAACGAATGAATTTCGGAGCTTGTATCATCACTTTTTATTCCCATTGTCACAGACGGTGTATCGAGATTTATTCCGTACATATAAATCAATATACATATCAACGGCAACACAAAAGCAATTATTATGCTGCTGGGATCCCTTATTATTTGCAGAAATTCTTTTTTTATTAGGGTTGTTAACATACTTTTATCCTTATATCGACTTTAATTTTTAACTTCGCTTTCCTTAATTAAATTTATAAAAGTTTCTTCCATGTTTTTTGCGCTTGCTTTTTCTTTTAATTCTTTAGGAGTACCTATTGCTATTGTTTGACCTCTGTAAAAAAGACTTATTCTGTCACAAAATTCGGCTTCATCCATAAAATGTGTAGTTATAAGAACGGTAACACCTTTTTTTGCAAGTGAAGTTATATGGTTCCAAAAATCTCTTCTTGCAACAACATCAACACCGGATGTAGGTTCATCCAAAAACAAAACCGGCGGATTATGCATAACCGCACAAGCCATAGATAATCTTTGCTTAAAACCGAGCGGTAACTCGTCGGCTTTTTGTTTTAGCACGGTTTCAAAATTAAAAGATTTTATCATTTCGTCTATTCTTTGCTGTTTATTTTTTTTGTTAAGTCCGTAGACACCTGCAAAAAAATTAAGATTTTGTTCTACGGTTAAATTTCCGTATAAAGAAAATTTTTGTGCCATGTATCCTAAATAACTTCTTGCTTTTGTAGGATTTTCTTTCATATCCGTTCCGAAAATTTTTGTTGTTCCGGAAGTAGGTTTTGAAAGACCGCACATCATTTTAAAAGATGTGGATTTTCCTGCTCCGTTAGGCCCGAGCAATCCGAAAATTTCACCTTTCTTTATTTTAAAAGTGTTGTTTTTAACGGCATAAAAATCTCCGTACTTTTTCACTAAATTATCGGCAAAAACGGTATATTCCATATCTATATCGTGCGGAACATAACTTTTGGCAACCAACGATTCTTCTTTTTTGTATCCGCCCATAAGTTCTATAACTTTTTCTTCAAACTCTTGTGCCGTTTTTGCCAACAGGTGCGGATTGCCTTTATAAATTATTTTACCTTTATCCATTACCACGGCCGTATCAAAACTGTGTGCTTCATCCAAATATGCCGTTGACCACAAAACTGTTGTATCAGGGGAAATTAATTGTCTAACCATTTTCATTAAATCTCTTCTTGAAATAGGATCAACACCGACGGACGGTTCATCCAAAACCAAAAATTCAGGGTTACCGAGTAACGAACAGGCAAGTCCCAATTTTTGTTTCATACCCCCTGAAAGTTTTCCGGCAAATCTTGTTTGAAATCTTTTTAAGTCGGTAAATTTCAAAAGTTTGTCAAAATCATGAGAAACATTTTTTAAATCGGCATATAACTTTAAATTTTCTATGACCGTTAAATCTTCGTACAAGCCGAACTTTTGCGGCATATAACCTATTTTTGTGTTAAGAATATTTTTTTGTTTTTCCGGATTTAAATCTAATGTTGAAATTTCACCTTTATCCGCAACAAGTAAGCCGATAACCAAACGGAGCAAAGTTGTTTTTCCTGCACCATCTGCGCCGATAAGGCCTGTAATTTTACCTTTTTCTATCTCCAAAGATAAATTATCTATTGCAGGTTGTGTTTGCCCTTTAAAAGTTTTAGTTAAGTTTTTAATTATTACACTGTTCATTATTACCATTTAGGTTAATTTTAATGGTTACCGGCATTCCTTGTTTTAAATATTCGTCGGCATCATTGATATATACTCTTATTGCATAAACTAAACTTGTTCTTAAATTTTCCGTTTGAACGGTTTTCGGAGTAAATTCCGCAACAGAAGAAACATAACCTATATATCCGCTGTAACCCTTTTTACTGTTGGTTTGTTTGTCTATACTGTCGGTAACAATTTTTACTTCCATATTATTTTTTATATTACCCAAATAACTTTCTTCAATGTATGCTTTAACCCAAACAGGTTTTGTTTTGGTGACAGTGTATATTGTTTGTCCTTGTACAATATTTGCACCCGGTTCTTGAGCTCTTATCGTAATATACCCTTCATCCGGAGCATACAATTTGGTATATTCCAATTTATTTTTTGCTATTTTTTGGTTTACAAGAGCAACATTATAATTTGCTTTTGCTTGTTGATAGTTGTTGTAAAGAGTTGTTAATTCCTGTTCCGTAACGGAATCTCTTAATAACGGTTTATGTCTTTTATATTTAGATTCCGCTTCATCTATCAAAACTTTTCCCCTTTCAACTTCTGCCGTTGCCATTTCGTAATTTAATTTGTAATCCGTATCATCCAAATATGCTATTGGTTCATCTTTCTTTACTTCATCACCTTCGCTTTTCAACATTTCTTTAATTTTTCCGGAAACTTGAAAACTTACATCAACCTGTCTTATTTCAATATTGCCGTATAATGTTAAATTGTCTGTATCTTGTTTTTCATTAAATTTAAAATAAAGAAAAATACCTAAACAAACAACAACTAAAAGTATTATTATTTTCTTTATCATATTACCTCCTTCGCTGCTATTCAAACATCACGGATATATATTTTTTCAAATTTTTTCTTATTATTTTTATATCTTCATCCATAAAAGCTTTTTTATTTGCCATTTTTAAAGAAAAAGCGGAAAAGAGTTTAGGAGAATTTATTTGTGAAATAAAAAATATTACAGACAATATTACTTGCCTGTCTGTTTCTTTTTTATTTAAGATACTTGCGAAAAGCTTGTTCATAAAATTTAATGCGGGAATGTTTATTTGTGCTCTTGAATTTTGTTGTTCTCTAAACATAAACAACAATACATCGTTAGAAATTTTGGTATATAGGAAATCTATCATCTTGTTTCCGTAATTATAGAGGAAATCTAATTTTTCTTTTTTTGAAAGTTTTTTTAAATCCATATCAAAATCAACAAAAGTTTTCACATATTCCGTAAGATTTTTAGTTAAATTATCTATTATGGCTTGATACAGTTCCTGTTTTCCTCCGAAATAGTAAGAAATCATACTTATATTTATGTTTGCCTGTTTACAGATAGTTCTTGTACTTACACCGTCAAAACCGTTTTCTGCAAAAAGTTTTGTTGCCACTTCAAGTATTTTACTTTTTGAATTTTCATTCTGAACTGATTCTTTTATTTTTTTCATGATATATATCCTTTTCCTATAGATAGTATATCAAACAAACATTTGATTGTCAATGTTTTTTTAAATAAAAAAAGCAAGTGTTTCTAACTTGTTTTTTTATACCATGTAAAATTTAAATTAACTGTTTTCCGCTAAAACAACTTTAATATCTTTTTTACCTAATGCGGTTTCAATATCTGCAGGATTTTCTATATGTCCTATTTTTGTGTAACTGTAGGATGTAGTGAAACTTTTATAGAATATTACAAGACAACTGTTACCGAAAAGCATAACGTCGCCTTTTTTAATGTTTTTTACCGATTTTGAATCAGTAGGAAGTGTAAAATCCAAATAACAATATTTTTCGTTATTGTTTAAGTCCGACATTTCTAACGTTATCGGGAGCTTTTGATATAATTCTTTTACTGTTTTGTTGTTTTCAACAATAACCGTAAATGTTTTATTATCAATTTAAATATTCATTTTTTGACTGTTCCCCGTTTGTTGAGCATATACCGCAAAAACATAAACAAGCAATGCTCCCGATAACAATAATGAAAACAAAATAACTTTTATCTTCATTATTTTAAATATGTCTTAAAAAACTGTTCTATTTTATCAAAAGGAATTACATCAACTTTATCGTATAAATCTACATGGCTTGCACCGGGAATTATCATAAGTTCTTTATTTTTCTTATACTTATTATTTTTTATCATATCCTTATAAGCTGTTTTACTAAAATAGCAGGAGTGTGCTTTCTCTCCATGAATTATCAAAACAGCACTTCTTATCTCGTTTGTAAATGTTAATTCAGGCGTATTGATAAAAGAAAGTGCGGAAGTTTTGTTCCAACCGGTATTAGAATTTAAACTTCTTTTATGATATCCTCTCGGTGTTTTGTAATAAGCATAATAATCTTTTACAAAAAACGGTGCATCTTCCGGAAGAGGATCAATTACTCCGCCGGCAAGTTCGTATTTTCCGCTTTTAAAATCTTTTATTCTTTGTGCATTCAATTCTTGTTTTAAAGCATAAAGTTCGTCTTCCGTCATTTGGTCGAAGTAACCTTTATGGTTTACTCTGCTCATGTTGTACATTGTGGATGTAACCGTTGCTTTTATTCTTGTATCTATACTTGCAGTATTTAAAGCATGTCCGCCCCAACCGCAAATACCGATAATACCTATTTTATCAGGATCAACATTGTCTTGAACGGATAAAAAGTCCACTGCTGCCTGAAAATCTTCGGTATTAATATCAGGTGATGCTACATATCTCGGTTCACCTTTACTTTCCCCCGTATATGAAGGATCAAATGCCAATGCAATAAAGCCTCTTTCTGCCATAGTCTGTGCATACAAACCGGAACTCTGTTCCTTTACCGCACCGAAAGGACCGGAAACAGCAATTGCTGCAAGCTTATCGCCTTTCTTATAAGTTTTCGGAGTATATAAATCTCCGACAAGCTTTATACCGAATCTGTTTTTAAAACTCACTTTTTTTACATCTACTTTATCGCTTTTAGGAAAAACTTTGTCCCAACTTTTTGCTTCTGTCATACTTATTCCTCCCGAAATTAACAATATCGCCAACAAACTTACCACCAACCTTTTAAACATAACTCCCCTCCTTATTTTATTTCTATTTGTTTTATAACTCTTGCAGGACTTCCAACCGCTACTGAACTTGCAGGAACATTTTTTGTTACTACACTTCCCGCACCTATAACCGCACCGTCACCAATTTCAACTCCGGGCAAAATTGTACAATCGGAACCTATCCAAACCTTTTTACCTATTTTTACGGGACTCGGATGCAAATTTGCTCTTTTGTCAGGATTAAAATCGTGGTTCAATGTTGCAATTGTTGTATTATGCCCTATTAAAGAACCGTCACCTATTTCTATACCGCCCTGATCCTGAAAACGGCAACATGCATTTATAAAAACATTTTTACCTATCTTGATATTCTTGCCGCAATCGGTATAAAAAGGCGGAAAACATCTGAAAGATTTATCTACTTGTGTTCCGGTAAGTTTTGAAAACAACTCAACTATTTGTTCCGGAGTGTTATATTTGTTGTTTATTTCACTTGTTATTTGTAATGCTTCCTGAGCCAACTTATGAAATATTATAAACATTTCGGATCCGTCACAAATTTCTTCTTTTGTTGCCATTACTTTTCTAAACTGTTCCGTATTTATTGTTTTTTCATTCATAGTATTTTCCTTTTTTATTATTATACTTTATTTCTTTAAAAACAGCAAATACTTATATTTTATATTTAGATATGCTTGAAAAGCATAATAGAATTTTGTATTATTTATATATGGATATAAGAGTTTTAAAATATTTTTTAGCCGTGGCACGAGAGGGCTCCATAACAAAAGCCGCTAATATTTTGCATGTTACCCAACCTATACTTTCAAGGCAACTGCAGGATTTGGAAAAAGAGTTAAAGCATAAACTTTTTGTCAGAGGACAACATTCCGTTTCACTTACCGAAGAAGGACACATTTTAAGGCAAAGAGCCGAAGAAATTGTTGATATGACAGAAAAAACAAAAAACGAGTTTCTTTCAACTAAAGATATAATAAAAGGAACAGTTTATATAGGCAGCGGTGAAAGTGATGCAATAAGTTTAATAACCAATATTGTAAAAACGGTTCAAACGGAATATAAAGAGATAAAATTTGATTTTTTAAGCGGAAATGCAGACGATTTATGCGAAAAGTTAGATAAAGGGTTACTTGATTTTGCTGTTTTGATAGAGCCGGTAAACATATCCAAATACGATTATATAATCTTGCCTAAAAAAGACAGGTGGGGCATAATCATGAAAAAGAATTGTTTTTTGGCAAAGAAAGAAAATGTTAAATTTGAAGATTTAAAAAGTTTACCGCTTATAGTTTCAAGCCAATTACTGAAAAAAAACTTCCGTTAACGACATATTTTTCAAATGGTTTAAAGGAAATTTAAAGAATTTAAATATCGTTGCAACTTATAACCTTTTTTATAATGCGGGATTAATGGTAAAGTCAGGTATAGGGTATGCTTTAATTTTAGACAAACTTGCAAACACGGCATCAAGTTCGAACTTAACTTTTAAACCGTTAAGC
>CAJOJJ010000047.1 GCA_905234925.1 uncultured Endomicrobiia bacterium | reverse complement strand
TGATATAGTTCATAATTTGGCAAAAAAATACAATATTGCGTTGGACAAATTCGAACTTGATATACAAGCGGAAGCTTTTGCTCTTGCAAAAGGCAGCCGCTCTCCTCGAATAGCAGAACAATTTATAAATCGTTACCTTGCAAAGATTTAATTTTCAAATAGACTTTTTCTATCATAGGATTATCTTTATCCAAAGCATATGCTCTCTTGCCGTACTCAACGGCTTTGTCGTTTTCTCCGAGAATAAAATAAATTTCACTCAGATATCTTAAAACGGTAAAATTCTCTTCCCTTTTTTCAAGTTTTAATAAAATTTTTAAGGCATCATCCAATTTATTTTGCATGATAAGACAACCTGCAAAATTTAAGTTGTGGTCAAAATCATTTTTTATCTCTACCGCTTTTTGAAAAAATATGTGGGCTTGTTCATATCTTCCTAACAGCATATATTCATATCCGAGTCCGTTATGAACGTCGTGATAATTTGAAGCATCAACATATGCATAATGCCAAAAATTTAATCCGTTTTTGTATTTATCAATTTGGTTAAAAGATATGTGTGCATATATTGTAAAAATGCTAATAAAAATTAAAATAAGATATTTTTTCGCCGAAGGATAAAATAATAAGAGTTTTTCCGTTAATATGGTTAAAATAAGCAGTGCTGCAGGAATTGCTAAAATAAGTCTGTGAAATAATAAAACATACTCTTGTTGTAAAAAAGTGGCAAAAATTGAAATGAAGAAAAAAACCGTTGAAAATAAAATTATTTTTCTTGAAATTATTTTTTTGTAGAAAATAACTATCAATACAGAAAGTATGACTAAATTTATTAAAATAGCATATGTATCTAAAGATACGTCATACAGCATTATGGGGATATGGTTAGGAAAAAAGATATATCTGAAATAATTCATTGTGCCGATAATGACATTTTCAAAATATAACCAACAACTTGAAAGATAGGAAAGAAAACTTGCTTTAAGAGTTGAGGAATTATTTCTCATAAAGAAATAAAACAATATAATTGTTATAAGGGCAATTAAGTTGAATAATTTATAACGGCTTTCGTCTCTCCGTCTTTCCATACCTAAGACAATCATCGGAAATATGATTATCATCGGCAAAGCGGTTTCTTTGGTAAATATTGATAATGTGTAGAAAAACAGATAGAAAAATAAATGGGAGATTTTTTTTGAGCTCAAATATTCTAAAAAGAAAATAAAAGATGAAATAATAAATATGGTGAGCAAGGAGTCATTTCTTGCCGGCAGCCATGCCGGAACCGAGGCTAAAACAGGATGTACTGCACATAATACAATAAAAAATTTTAAAATTGTTGAATTACAATTCAATAATTTTAAAAAGATAAAGATGACGAATAGTGCAAGTACAAATAAAATAATGTTTGTGGTATGATAAACTTTTTTGTTGTATTTAAAAAATATCGTTTCCAATGAAAAAGAAAGTCCCAATATGGGACGGTAGTAATTAGATCTGGAACCATAGTAGCAGTCTGTTTTAAAAATTTTGGGTATATTTCTGTAGTCGGAGATATAGTTGATATTCTTTGCTGTGAGAATATCATCATCAAGGTGTGTTAAGTCAAAATTAATTGCTTTACCATATATGGCGAAACATATAATAAAAAGTATAAAAAGGAAAAATATGTTAGATGATAAAATTTTTTTCATAATGGGATTATACAAAATTTAAAAAATAACTACAAAATTTTTCTTTATAAATTTTTTTAAATTTTGTAGAATACAGGATATTATAATGAAGTGAGCTGAAATGCAGTATAAATTCAAAAGATTACACACAATAAGGAGAAAATATGAAATACTATATCACAACGCCTATATACTATGTTAATGACAGACCGCATATTGGTCATGCTTATACTACAATTGCTGCAGATATCGCTGCCCGTTGGAAAAGACTGCAAGGTGCAGATGTTTATTTCCTTACCGGTACGGATGAGCACGGAGCAAAAATCTGTCAATCTGCACAGGAAAAAGGAATTACTCCAAAAGAACTTTGTGATGAAATGAGCGGATATTTTCAGGAAGCTTGGAAATTATTAAATATTTCAAATGACGGATTTATCAGAACAACCGATAAACAGCATGAAGAAACCGTTCAGATGATAATGCAAAAACTTTACGATAAAGGTTTAATTTATAAAAAACAGTATGAAGGGTTGTATTGTGTAGGCTGCGAGAAATTTATCGCACAGAAAGATTTGGATGAGAATGGTTGTTGCCCCGACCATAAAAAGAAACCTGTAGTTCAGTCCGAAGAAAACTATTTCTTTAAACTTTCAGAATTTACCGATAAACTTATCGATATGATAGAAAATAGCTTCAATCCGTTCCATATAGAAATTCTTCCCGAAACAAGAAGAAACGAAATCTTGGGAAAACTCAGACTTGGGCTTGAAGATATCAGTATTTCTCGTGCAGCACTCGACTGGGGAATACCGCTTCCTTTCGATAAAAGTCAGACGGTATATGTTTGGGTAGATGCTTTAATCAATTATATTTCCGCCATAGGGTACAAAGATAACAAAGAAATGTTTGAAAAGTATTGGCCTGCGGATATGCATTTAATGGCAAAAGATATTTTGTGGTTTCATAGTGTTATATGGCCGGCACTTCTTATGGGTGCAGATATTCCCGTACATAAAAGAGTTTATGCTCATGGATTTTTTACAATCAACGGCGATAAAATGTCAAAAACAATCGGTAATGTTATTACACCGGCACAGCTTGTAGAAAAGTTCGGCGTTGAGCCTGCAAGATATTTGGCTGTCTCTTTAATACCTTTCGGTCCAGATGGCGATATATCCATGGAAGCGTTGACAAAAAAATATAATGTTGATTTAGCAAATAATTTAGGCAATCTTGTTTCAAGAACAAACAAAATGTCGGAAAAATATTTTGAAGGAAAAGTTCCGGAATGTGATGTTGATGATGTTTTAACAAAAGAAGTTGCCAAAATTTTAGGTGAAGAATACGGCAGATCTATTGAAAATATGCAGTTTCATAAATCTTCGGAACTTTTACAGCAGGCAATAACTTTAATTAACCAGCAGATAGAACAGGATGCTCCTTGGAAATTGGCAAAGACCGACACCAAAAAACTTGCAGAATGTATGTACTGTTATTTTCAGGCGACGGATTTGATAACTCTGCATTTAGTTCCTTTTATGCCGACTCTGTCTGAAAAAATTTGGAATTTAAACGGTGCAGCGGGAAATATTATTGATGTCGCAAAAAAATATTTTGCCGATAAACTTATTCCGGATGCAGGCTTTTCTCCCAAAGGCAGCAAACTTGGTGCTTTTGAAATTTTGTTCCCGAGAATTGAATTGAAAAATGCGAAGTAATTTTTAGCTTTACTTAAAAATTTTTATTTAGTAAAATTCCTTTAGAAATTTTAGTTTTGGTTAGGGTAATATTATGATTAGATCAATTTATATTCACAACGGTTCATGCCGTCAAGAAATAAATATTGAGAAAATCAATAAAGTGTATCATGAAAATCCGTCATTATTGTGGGTTGATATTACTTTGGAAAAAGGCGACTTGTCAACCGACGAAATAGCCCTTTTAACGGATACTTTTAAATTTCACGAACTTTCCGTAGAGGACTGTTTGTTCCCTCTTTATAACCCGAAAGTTGAAGAATTTGATAATTATCTTTTCGTCAATACGCACGGTATAAGACTGAAAAATATGAATATGGCGGAATTTGACGAAAGTATGTACGAACTTGATATTTTTTTGGCACAGAATTTGATTGTTACGGCTCATACAGACGAACTTGAATTTCTTGAAACATTGATGCATAAGGCAATGCTTAAACCGCAGATAGAATTAAAAAATATGGAAACGGTTCTTTATAAAATTTTGTCCAAAGTTGTTTCAAATTTGGAAAGTACTATGGATAAAATCAGTGACAAGATAGATTTGATAGAGGATAAAGTTCTTGAAGATCCCAATCCGAAGCTGATGGAAGAAATTTTAGATTTGAAAAAAGTTTTGCTTTCAATGAGGAAAATTGCCGACCCTCAGAAAAATGTTTATGCTTTTTTCTCAAGAGAAAACAGCGAGTATATAAGGGAAGCATACTCGGCATATTTCAGAGATATTACCGACCAGCTTAACAGTCTTAATAAAACAATTAATTATAATTCTCAGATGATAAGTTCGCTTATTGCAATATATATGTCATCAATAACGATAAAATTAAACGAAACAATGAAGTTTTTAAGTATTATAGCTACGATGTTTTTGCCTATCCTTATAGTTGCAAGTTATTACGGAATGAATGTCGCTTTCCCCGAGATAAAACTTATCGGAGAAACGGGGACGTGGTTCTTTGCAATATTTATGATACTTGCAGCTACCCTTGCAATAATCCTTTATATGAAAAATAAAAAATGGTTTTAAGCTTGTCGGAGGAAATTTTCTTCTTGACTTTTATACTTATGTATATTATAATTCGTATATCACATAAATTTTTGAGATGGAGGGTGTATTTATGAAAGAGCTTACGGATAAACAAAAAAAAGTAATGGAGTATATAAGAACATTTCATGCCGCAAACGGAATGATGCCTACCGTCAGAGAAATTGCGACGAATTTTAATTTGTCAATCGGTTCCATTCAGCAGCATTTAAGGGCTTTGCTCTCAAAAGGTTCTCTTGTAAAAAGAGGTTCTCTTTCAAGGGGCATAGATTTTCCCAACAGAAGGGCTTTTACTCCTGTTGCCGTTTTGGGTTCGGTTCATGCCGGAACATTTTTGGAACAGATTGAGGATGCTTCCGATTATATTTATATAAATACGGACATTACCAGAAACAGAAAATGTTTCGCTTTAAAAGTTAAAGGCGACAGTATGGAACCGTCCGGAATTGTTGACGGAGACACTATTGTAGTTTCAAAAGGCGAAGAACCTGCAAACGGAGATATTGTTGTAGCTTTGGTAAACGATGAGTCTGCAGTAAAAATGTTTCATAAGGAAGGGAACATAATATATTTAAAATCTTCCAATCCGAAATATCCGACGTTATCCTCAGAAAATTGTAATATTGATGTAATGGGGAAATTGATTTATTTGGTTAGAGAGTACAAGGGATAAATGAAGTACTTATTTTATTTCTTGTTTTTAATTGATATTGCTGCTGCCGTAATTTTATCGATGTTTATTAATTTAACCGTCGGTATAGTTACGGGAGCTGTTTTGTTGTTCATAAACAGTATTACTTATTACTATATTTTAAAAATAAGTGCGCAAGCCAAACAGGAGAAGAAATGAGCTTATATCAGGCTGAATTACAGAGTTTCGGAGATAAATTTTCCAATATTTTGAAAAAAAATAATGTCGAAGCTTCGATTGACGGCAAAAGTTTCAGAGATTATTTTGTACAGATAAACATTAAATATGATTCCAAAAATTTGGGTTTTGCCGGGCTTTATTATAAACCGACAAAAAAAACGTATTCTTTAGCCGTAAATAATATAAAAGACGAAAAAGTTTTGAAAATTATAAACAGCTGTTGGGATGAAGCTAACGGTTTTGAAACTTTTGATGAAAATTCGGGAATTTACGAAGCTTTTGTGGACGGTTCTTTTATAAACGGCAGAACAGGTTACGGAGCGGTTGTTTTTCTGGGAGATGAAAAAATTAAAGAATTTTCGGGAAATTTGGAGGATACTTCAACAAGACAGTTCGGGGGGGAAATTTATTCCGTGATGCAGGTGTTGAAGTGGTGTGAAGAAAACAATATTTCAAAAATCAGAGTAAATTACGATTATTTGGGAATAGAATATTTCGCTACCGGGAAATGGTCTCCCAAAAATTCTCTTGCGATAGAATATGCGGATGTTATAGCCGGAACAAAAGTTGAAATTTTGTGGAGAAAAATCGACAGCCACACCGGCAATATGAAAAACGATATAGCCGACAAACTTGCCAAACAGGGAGCTGAAAACGGCAATGTATAATGTACAATAATGAACGACGAAAACCGCGTAGCGGTGTCATCCCCGAAAGTGACATTTATGTCATCTCGAACGAGCTTTAGCCGGGAGGTATCTGCCGTTTGTCTGTTTGTCGGGGCTATATGGTATAAAAATACCTTAAATTCTCAGCCAAGAAAAACAAAGTTTTTCGTTCTCAGCTTCTCAGCTAAAAAAATCGTAAAGCGATTTTTTTATTTGACAATATTTCTCGTTTTAGATAAAATTATTGGGGTGTTTTTCGTATATAAACTTAAACAGGAGATAAAAAATGATTTCTACAGCAGATTTCAGAAACGGTCTTGTAATTTTAGTTGATAATGAGCCTTATCAGATAACATGGTTCCAAAACCATAAACCCGGCAAAGGCGGTGCCGTGATGAGAGTAAAACTCAGACACGTAAAAAAAGGCGGCACTATAGACAGAACATTTAAATCCGGCGAAAGATTTGAAGAGTTGTCTGTATCAAGAAGCAAAAAACAGTTCTTGTATGCCGACGGCGATAAGTATAATTTTATGGATATGAATACCTATGAGCAGATAGAAGTTCCTGTAGAAAAGCTCGACGGTAAAGAAAAATATTTGAAAGAAAATCAGGAAATTGACGCTATATATTTGGAAGACGAATTAATCGGTATTGATATGCCGTTAATTGTTGAAATGTCTATTATTGAAGCCGAACCCGGAATAAAAGGCGATTCCGTAACCAATTTAACAAAATTTGCAAAAATAGAAACAGGTGCGGAAATAAAAGTTCCTTTATTCATTAAGGTCGGAGACAGAATAAAAGTTGATACAAGAACAGGCGAATACGTAGAAAGAATTTCTCAGTAAATATTTTTGAGGTGTTATGAATAACAACGAAATTAAAAAATTTTTGGAATCGATAAGAGATACCGATATTGAAGAGCTTGAATACGAATCCGGCGAAACTTCCGTATATATCAAAAAAAATGAGGTTGCTCAAAAAGTTGAAACACGCAAGCAGGCTGTTGTTGAGGTAAAAAATACCATAGTTCCCATAAAGTCTACGATGGTGGGAACATTTTATAATTCACCTGCACACGACAGACCGCCTTTTGTTGTTGAGGGGAACCACATAGAAGCAGGGCAGAAGATAGGTGCCATTGAAGCAATGAAAATAATAAAAGATGTAGTTGCTACCACAAAAGGTAAAATAGTAAAAGTTTCCGTAACCAACGGACAGTCCGTGGAATACGGACAGGAATTATTCTTGGTTGATACTGCTGAAGAATAACGGGAGATTACAAAATGTTTAAAAAAATATTAATTGCAAACAGAGGAGAAATCGCCTGCAGAGTTATCAGAGCTGCACGAGAACTCGGTATAAAAACGGTTGCAATCCATTCCGAACCGGACAAAGAGTCGATG
This sequence comes from uncultured Endomicrobiia bacterium, assembly GCA_905234925.1. Lineage (GTDB taxonomy): Bacteria > Elusimicrobiota > Endomicrobiia > Endomicrobiales > Endomicrobiaceae > Ruminimicrobiellum. The sequence continues at coordinate 9,329 of CAJOJJ010000047.1, read as the reverse complement.
CATGTTCATATGGCTGACGAATCCATATGTGTAGGGCCTGCATCGTCAAGCGAAAGTTATCTTAATATTCCCAGCATTATTTCGGCGGCAGAAATTACGGGTGCCGACGCAATTCATCCGGGATACGGTTTCCTTTCCGAAAATACATATTTTGCCGAAGTTTGTGAAAGCTGCGGTATTTCTTTTATAGGACCGAGAAGAAGTTCTATTGAGAGAATGGGCGATAAAATTGCCGCAAGACAGCTGATGATAAAGTCCAAAGTTCCCGTTGTTCCGGGTTCGGACGGTCCTGTTTCTGCAGATGATCCCGAAATATATAAGCTTGCAAAAAAAATCGGTTATCCGATTATAATTAAGGCTACTGCCGGCGGCGGCGGTAAGGGTATGAGAGTTGTTGTAACGGAAGAATCTTTGAAAAATTCCATAATAATGGCACAGACCGAAGCGAAAGCAAATTTCGGTAATCCCGATGTTTATATGGAAAAGTATATCGAAGAACCTCATCATATAGAGTTCCAAATTTTGGGAGACAGCAAAGGCAAAGTTGTATATCTTCCGGAAAGAGACTGTTCAATTCAAAGAAGACATCAGAAACTTGTAGAGGAAAGTCCGTCTCCGTTTATTACCGAAACTTTAAGAAAGAAAATGGGTAAAGCGGCACAGGCTGCGGCACAGGCCGTAGGTTATATTACGGTCGGTACGGTGGAGTTCCTTGTCGATAAACATATGAATTTTTATTTTATGGAGATGAATACCAGAATTCAGGTAGAGCATCCCATAACGGAAATAGTTACGGGTATTGATCTTGTAAAAGAACAGATAAAGCTTGCCGCAGGTGAGGCTTTGTCCTTTGATTCTTCATCGATAAAAATAAGAAATCATGCAATAGAGTGCAGAATAAATGCCGAAGATCCGGATAAAGATTTTATTCCGTCTCCGGGAAAAATCGGCAAACTTTATTTGCCGGGCGGTCCGGGAATAAGGGTAGATACTCACGTATATTCCGGTTATACCATACCGCCTTTCTATGACAGTTTGATAGCAAAAGTTATTGCTTATGCGCCTACGAGAGAAGAAACCATATCAAAAATGTCAAGAGCGTTAAAAGAAGTAATTATTGAAAATATTAAAAATACGTCGTCTCTTCATGCAAAAATTATGGGTAACGAGTATTTCCATAGAGGAAATATCTGTACCGACTTTTTGCCGAAATACGTTTTTAATAAATAATAGAAGATTAGCAGCGACAACAAAAATGTACAATGTATAATGTACAATGTGCAATAAACGACTGAATGGCAACCAATAGTCCGTCATTGCGAGGAGTTTAGCCCGTGGCAATCAGGCGTCTTGTCATCCTGAGCGAAGCGAAGTATCTTGTCGTTTCCAATCATCCAATATTTTAAAATTATAAAGTGATTTTTATGGAGGTAGTGTAAATATGAAAAATAAAATAATCTCTTTAATTCAGGAAAGCATTGATACCAAGAAAAAAATGCTTGATGAGGGACAGCTGGTTTATATTCAGTCTATAGCAAATAAAATTAACGAAGCTTACCAAAACGGTAAGAAAACCATAATCTTTGGAAACGGCGGTTCCGCATGTGATGCGCTTCATTTTGCTGCAGAGCTTGTATGCCGTTTTGAAAAAAACAGAAATGCGCTTCCTGCAATAGCATTGACGGAAAATGTTTCGTCTCTTACCGCAATAGGAAACGATTTCGGCTATGAATATGTTTTCTCAAGACAGATAGAAGCCTTTGCAAATAAAGGCGATATTGTTATGGCTATAACAACTTCGGGAAATTCCGAAAACGTTATAAAAGCCGTTGAAAAAGCAAAAGAGATGGGGCTTTTTGTTATAGGTTTTACCGGAGAAGACGGCGGACAGCTGAAACTTTTGTCCGATATGTGCTACAGAGCGCCGTCTAAAGTTACCGGAAGAATACAGGAATGTCATATATTGTTATTTCACATACTTGCAAAGATGGTTGAAAAAAATCGCAAAGCGATTTTTAGCTGATGAGCTGATAAGGTGATAAGCTTATTAAGTTTGTTGTAAAAATTGCATAGCAATTTTTGTTAATTAAATAGATTTTTTACGGAGCGAAAAATACCGAAAACTCCTCAGCTTTCTCAGCTGAGGACACGAAGTGTCCGGCTCAGCTTCTCAGCTTGATTATGAACATAGATATGAATACTTTATCTAAAATATGTACAACCGAAAAAATAATTGAAGTTGTTGAACGGCTGAAAAAAGAAAATAAAAAAATTGTTTTTACCAACGGCTGCTTTGATTTACTTCATATCGGGCATGTAAGCCTTTTTCAAAAAGCCAAAACTTTGGGTGATGTTTTAATAGTTGCCATAAATTCCGACGCTTCTTTGGCAGGGCTTAAAGGTCCTAAGAGACCTCTTGTCGGGCAGGAAGACAGAACAAAGCTCCTTGCCGCTTTAAGTTGTATAGATTACGTAACGGTTTTTAACGAGCAGACACCTTACGAATTATTAAGTATGTTAAAACCTGATATTTTGGTTAAAGGCGGCGATTATAAAATAGAAGAGATTGTCGGCAGAGAATTTGTAAAAGAAGTTTACAGATATCCTCTCGTAGAGGGAAAATCTACAACAAATTTGATAAAACTGATTGTTGAACGTTACGGGAAACAATAAATTAAAATAATTTTTCACAAATTTTTTACTGATTGTTTTCAATATTTTTAAAAATATCGGTTAGACTACTTGTATCAGAAGTACAGATATTTAAAATAAGCAATAAATAAATTGCAATAAATGTGAAAATTTTGTAAAATTACCTTATAACTTTACTAAGGACAGAAATGATGATTGACGAAAAAAGAGCTTTTCCGAGAAAAGCAGTTTCATTATCCACCAATATTTTTGATATAGAGACTAACGCTGTTTTGGGCGAATGTATTCTTACTGATGTATCAAAAAACGGTTTTGCCGTAGAAAGTGAAGTTGTTTTATCTATAGGGCAAAAATTCGGTTTGAAGTTTACAATTTTGAATAAAGATATTTTACTTACGGGAGAAGTTGTCAGAGTAGATAACGGCTTCTTCTTTATTTTGTACGGTTCAAGAATTGTTGATGAATACTGTGAAAATTTGGATTTCTTCAGAAAGTACATAGACTACTCATTGATTTAGGAACGGATATGAATTTGATAAACGGTAAAGAAATTTCACAACAAATCAGACAGAACCTTAAAACAAGAGTTTTGGAATTTTCCAAACGAATCTCAAGAGCGCCGGGGCTTGCGACAATTCTCGTCGGGGAAGATCCGGCAAGCAAAGTTTATGTCGGTTCCAAAATAAAAGCCTGCCAAGAGATAGGAATAAAATCGTTTCATAATCCTCTTCCGGCAACTGCAACAAAAGAAGAAATAATCAGTTTGATAAAAAAATTAAATGTCGATGACGAAGTTGACGGAATACTTCTTCAGCTTCCTTTGCCTAACGGGCAGAAAGCCGATGAATGTATTAATGCAATTTCGCCCGATAAAGATGTTGACGGTCTGCACCCTTATAATGCGGGTATGCTTACTCTTGTAAAATCTTGGGATGATATTATCAGGCAGAAACTTCTTGTATCTTGTACGCCGATGGGTGTGGTATATTTGCTGAAATATTCAAATATAGAAATTAAAGGCAAAAATGTCGTCGTTTTGGGCAGGTCAAATCTTGTCGGTAAACCTGTTTCGATGTTGATGCTTGCAAATAATGCTACCGTAACCATGACACATTCGGCGACAAAAGATTTGAAAAAGATAACTAAGCAGGCTGATATTTTAATTGCCGCAATAGGCAAAGCAAAGTTTGTTACGAAAGATTTTGTTAAAGAGGGTGCTGCGATTATTGACGTAGGTATAAACAGAGCCGAAGATAAAAAGCTTTACGGTGATGTGGATTTTGAAGATGTTAAAGATATGCATGTAAACATTACTCCCGTTCCCGGCGGTGTAGGACCTATGACGATAACCATGCTTTTAAATAATACTTTAACGGCTTTTGAAAGACATAACAACTTATAAAAAGTTTGACTATATTGTAGTTTTTAAATATAATTAACAGATTATTCTGAAAATATTAAAAGAGGTTTTAAAATGACAAAGAGAACTTTTCAACCAAACACGGAAAGAAGAAAAAAGAAAATCGGTTTTAGAGCAAGAATGGCAACAGCCGGCGGAAGAAAGGTATTAAGTGCCAGAAGAAGAAAAGGCAGAGCAGTTCTTTCAGCATAAGATGCTTTTAAGCAGTAAAGGTTTTTCTTTTCGTTATATTGAGAAATTACACAATGCTGCGGACTTTAACAGAGTATTAAAGTACGGCAGGAAACTGAAGACTTTTTTTGTTAATATTTATGTTTTAAAAAGAAAAGACAATGACGAAATCAGAAGATTGGGACTTATAACTTCAAAAAAAGTCGGGAATGCCGTATGCAGAAATAAAGCAAAAAGAAGATTAAGAGAAATCTTTAGGACTAATAAACATAAGCTGACAAAAGGTTTGGATATAATATTTATATTGAAACCGGCGATTGCAACCGCTGACTATGACAAATTGAAGAACGGTATTTTGGGTTGTTTAAAAAATGCAAGGTTTTACAAAGAAGATATATAGCTTTTTATGAAGCATATTTTGCTTTTTCTTATCAATATATATAGAAAAATTTCGCGTTTTACCCCTCCTAAATGCAGGTTCTATCCGACGTGTTCAGCCTATGCTTATGAGGCAATTGAAAGATTCGGTGCCGTTAAGGGAAGTTTCCTTGCGGTAAAGAGAATTTTAAAGTGCCATCCTTTTCACGAAGGCGGGCTTGACCCCGTTCCCAAAGAATAATGTACGCTGTTCAGCTATAGGATAACAATATGCAAAAAAATACGTTAATGTTTGTCTTATTTTCGACAGTATTTTTGCTGGCGTGGTATATGTTTTTTCAGCCTAACCAACAACAGCAGATGTTGTCGCAACAGGAACAAAATATTCAGCAGCAAAATAATTCCGTTGATGTTGTACGCAAAGAGCAGAAAAAACAAGGTACAAGTACCGAAAATATTTTGCCGAATACGAATGACAAAGATATTTCTTCGCAGTTTGTAAAAGAAGAAGAAATAATATTGGAAACGGAAAAATATAAAGTTGTTTTTACAAATAAAGGTGCTGCAGTAAAGAACTGGTATATAAAAGAGGCCAACGGTGCTTTGGTGGATTTGGTCCTGCCGGAAGCATCCCCCGTGTTGGCAAATTTCCCGGGGTCCGTTTATGAAATAACGGAGAAAACCGATTCAAAAATAGTTTTTTCTTATACTTTTATGCAGGACTGGAAAGTAACAAAAACTTTTGATTTATCTAAAGAATATTTACATTCCGCAAATATAAAACTTGAAAAATTAAAACAGGATGCCAAACTTCCCGATATCGATTTGGATTGGGGGCCGGGGCTTGGTACCGACGATAAAGAACTTAAAGAAAACGTTTCGGTTACAAGAGTTTTGGGGTATACATCCACGAAACCGTCAAAACTTGAAAAAATAAAAGAGCAAATCAATCCCGCACAAATATATAAATGGACTGCAATAGATAACAGATATTTCCTTGCAGCATTTATTCCTGACAATTCGTTAAATTTCACAAACGTCGGAATGATAAGACAGAGTAAAAAAGTTGCTCCTATTTATATGTTGTCTGCAAAGGTTAAACAGGAAGAACAAATACAAAATTTTTCTTTCAAATTTTATATCGGTCCTAAATCTTATTCTTATTTAAAAACTTTTGATATGGGCTTGGAAAAGACCGTCGACTTCGGTTTCTTCGGATTCTTGGGAAGAATTGCAATGTCGGTACTTTTTGCTATTTACGGATTAACCGATAATTACGGCTGGGCAATTATTATAATGACTATTTTGATACAGATTATAGTTTTGCCGTTAACATTAAAAACTTTCAAGTCAACGGCCGCAATGAAAAAAATTCAGCCTATGATAAAAAATCTTCAGGATAAATATAAAAACGATCCGAAAAGACTTCAGGTAGAAATGATGAATTTATACCGTACGCAGAAAGTTAATCCGTTCGGCGGATGTCTGCCGTTATTTTTGCAGCTGCCTATTTTTTGGGCATTGTTTACCACGTTAAGAAATGCTTATGAATTAAGATATGCTCCTTGGGTTTTATGGGTAAAAGATTTGTCGGCAAGCGATTCTTTGTTTTATATCGGTTCAATATCGTTTAATCTGTTACCGTTGATTATGGGTTTGGGAATGTTTTTACAGCAAAAGATGACTACTGCAATTTCAGACCCTACACAGAAAAAAATGATGTATATTATGCCGTTGATATTTACGCTTATGTTTTGGGGGTTCCCGTCGGGATTAGTTCTTTATTGGCTTACAAACAGCGTAGTATCAATGATAGTACAGTTTTTCGTCCTCAGAAAAGAAGGACGAAAAAGCTGATAAGCTGATAAGTTTGTTGTAAAGATTGCAAAGACTGTCATCCCCGAGTGGCACGCGCAACAGCACTGTCGGGAATCTCTCAATGCAGATTTTTTGCAAAGCGAAAAATACCGAAAACTCCTCAGTTTTCTCAGCTAAGAAAAATGAAGTTTTTCGTTCTCAGCTTCTCAGCTTGATTTAAGTATAAATTTAGTTTGTATGAAAATATTTGATCTTATTGTTATAATTAATCGGGAGGTTATTAAAATATGAAAGAGCTTGAAATTTCCGGTAAGAATATAGAAGAAGCAATCTCTTTGGGATTAAAACAGCTTAATTGTACAAAAGAAGATGTAGATATAAAAATTCTCGACGAGGGAACTACCGGTTTGTTCGGTTTGATGGGAGCAAAACCTGCAAAAGTTTTGCTTACTTTGAAAAACGATTCCGTCGTTTCAAATTCCGAAAATAGTTCTGCAGACAGTACTTCCGAAAAAATCGAAAAGAAAGACGAAAGAAACAGAAACTTGGAAAATGTTAATTTCGCTCTTGCATGCAAAAATGCTCAGGAATATGTTACAAAAATTGTTTCTTTAATGAATATAAAAGTGGAAAGTATCAGAGTCAGCTGTGATGATGCATCGGTAAATGTTGATGTTGAAAGCGACAGCGGAAGTTTGTTGATAGGTAAAGGCGGACAGTGTTTAACTTCGTTGGAATATATTGTTCAGTTAATGTTGAACAATAATCCCGAAACAAGAGTAAAAGTTAATATTGATACCGGCGGATACAGACAGAAACAATATGCGAAATTAAAAATGCTTGCAGAAAAGGCTATGTATTTTGTCAGAAAAACAGGAAAAACATATATGTTTGAGGCTATGCCTGCAAAAGACAGAAGATATATTCATACGTTTTTTGAAAAATTAGGCGAATTTGAAACTTTCTCCGAAGGGGAAGGCAGTTTAAGAAGAGTCGGAGTAAAACTCCTCGGACAAACAGAATAATGTACAATAAACGACAATGTCGTCATTGCGAGGAAGCGAAGCGACGAAGCAATCTTGTCGTTTGTCTGTCGTTCCAGACTTGATGCGGGATCCAAGTTGTAGTTGATTATAAATCTTAAATTATAAATTGCCTTTTTGTCTGTTATTCCCGCAGAGCAGTTGGGCGGGAATCTGTAGTATAAAAGTATCTTAAACTTTTCAGCTGTTCAGCTAAAAATCTTTGAAAATTTTTAAATCATGAACTTATTCAAACAGGAAGATACTATAGCAGCACTTGCCACAGGAAACGCAAAGTCGGCTTTGTCGGTTATCAGGGTAAGCGGCTCGTCTGCAAAAGAAACAGTATCTTCCATTTTTTTTACCAAGAACAATAAAAAAATAGAACTGACAGACAGGAAAATTCTGCACGGATATATCTGCGACGGCACAAAAAAAATAGATGAAGTAATTCTTTATTATATGCAGGCACCTCACACTTATACGGGGGAAGATACAGTAGAAATTTCCTGCCACGGCAACCCTTTAATTGCCGCAAAAATTACCGAAGTTTTATTTTCCAAAGGCATACGTTTGGCGGAAAGAGGGGAATTTACTTATCGTGCATATATGAACGGTAAATTGGATTTGTCCGAAGCGGAAGCCGTCAACGATTTAATAAATTCTTCAAGTTCCAAAAATGCAGAGCTGGCCTTAAATTCTCTTCAAGGTTCGCTGTCTTCCAAAATAAAAGAAATAAAACAGGATTTAACCGAACTTTTTGCATATTTGGAAGTTTCTCTTGATTATCCCGAAGAGGATATTGATTTTCTTACACGTCAGGAAAAGAAAGAAAAAATGCAGGCAATTATTTCTCAGGTTGAAAAACTTATTTCTTCTTATTCTTTAACAAAGCTTGCTGCTGACGGAATAAAAATTTCCATCGTCGGCAAACCGAATGCCGGCAAATCTTCAATTTTAAATACCATACTCGGGTATCAGCGTGCCATAGTTACAGATATTGCCGGTACTACCACAGATACAATCGAAGAAAAAATAGAATATAAAGGTGTTGCTTTTATCTTGTCGGATACTGCAGGTATCAGAAACCATACGAATAACACTATAGAGAAAATCGGACAGGAGCGAAGTAAATTATCATTAAATTCTGCCGATATAATTTTATGGGTTGTTGACGCCAGTATTCCTTTTGATGATAACGATAAACAGATTGTGAATCTGTTAAAAGATAAAAAAGATAAAACTTTAGTTGTATTAAATAAGTCCGATTTGGAACAGAAATTATCCGTTACGGAACTAAAAAATATTTTTGATTTTTCTTCTTATATTAGTTTTTCTACAATAAACAAAACTCCTATAGAAAATCTATTAAATAAAATTTACGAACTTTTAAATCTTCAAAATATCGAGCAGGAAAGTACGGTTCTTCTTAATGCTCGCCAGTATAATTTAATATCAAATGTTAAAGAAAGCTTGGTTAAAGTTTTGTCGCTTATTGATAAAGGCGACAGTGACGAAATTGTTTCCTTTGAAACCAAAAATGTCTTACTTTTATTGAACGATATCTTGGGAATTGATACAAAAGAAGACATCCTTCATTCCATTTTTTCTAAATTCTGCGTCGGCAAGTAAAATTAAAATAAAACTTACATTCTAACAAAAAAACAGTAAATTTTGGATTACAACTTTGAATTTGTCTCTCTTATGTGCCATCCGCTAACGCTTCCATTTCAGCACACTGCGGTCGACAAATTCTTCGTTTCATCACAAACTTTACTGTTTTTTTCTGCCCTTACATTTATTGTTAAATCTTCTATTTTGCCATCTTGAACCAAGCGAAGCGTCGTGACGTGGCAATCCGGTGTCTT
>CAJOJJ010000046.1 GCA_905234925.1 uncultured Endomicrobiia bacterium | reverse complement strand
AACTGGAAAACATTTCCGACTATACTAAAGGAACAATAAACTTGAGTGAGAACGGGGTTATTAATTTGGGTGGATATTTGGCATCCGATATTGCAGGAGATAATAAAGGAATCTTAAATTTTACAAGTTCAAACGGAATTGTTAAAGGCGATGTCAGCGGTGTTAACGTAAATGTCGGAACAAACAGAGCAACCGTCAAAAATGCGGAATTCGGAAGTAGTTCAACATTGAGTGTAAATATAGATTCTCTTACAAATTTTGGTTCTCTTACGGCAACAGATACCATTAATATTACGGATGGTGCAAAGCTTAATCTTACCGTTAAGAACGGTGTTGTCGGTAAAGATGTGAGTGCAGATTTTGTTCTTTTGGATGCAACTAACGGTATAACAGGAAAATTTACAAAAATAGCAGAAAACAAAAGATATGAATTTACCTGGGACGAAGAAACCGAGGGAAAAGTTCATATTTTAGGCGTTGCAACCCCTACGGATATTGTTGAAGAAGCCGGCGGTTCCAACAACAACGCAGTTACGGCAGAGGCTTGGGATACTATAGATACATCTTCGGCTTCTTTAAGCGAAAAAGGAAAAGAAGTTGCTAGTATTTTAAATACATTATCGCAAAACGCAGTAGACACCGCAAGCGAAAAAGCATACATTGATGCTTTAACGGCAGTTGCTCCCGACGCTACACCGTCAATGCAGCAGACTGCAACTGAAACGGCTAACCAAATTTTCGGTGCTGTAGGCACACGTTTAAGCGGAGGTTCGGTTTCGGCATCTTCCAAACAGGGTGTTTCCGGCGGTGATTTCTCTCTGAAAAACTTTGCCGTTTGGGTTCAAGGTTTAATTAACAAAGCTAAACTTAATACGTCAAACGCTGCCGGCAACTTTGATTCCAATACATACGGTACGGCGTTAGGTATAGAAAGTTATATAATTGAAGATGTTTTGAAAGCAGGTGTCGGCTACGCATACAGCGGAACCAAGATTGACGGATATTTAAGAAAAACCGACGTGAAAACAAACTCGGCAATAATCTACGGCGAATATAAACCGAGCAACTGGTTTGTAAACGGTGTTATTTCTTACGGATTTTCCGACTATGACGAAACCAAAAAAGTTTCCGGTACAAAAGTTAAGGCAGACTGGAAAGTCAGGTCGCTTGCTGCACAGTTGATGACCGGATATGATTTTAAACTTAAAAATAATTACGGCGTAATTCCGGAAGTCGGTTTAAGATATGTCAATATAAATCAGGATTCTTATAAAGATTCCGCAGATCAGAAAGTATCTTCTCATACGGGCAATATTTTTACCGGCGTTATCGGTACAAAGGTTAATAAAGTGTTCAAACGCAAAAACGGTTTAACCATCGTTCCGGAAATAAAACTTGCCGCAACTTACGACTTTAAAAATGACGACGGCAGTTCTACGGTTACTTTAGCCAACGGTACAAGTTATTCGGTTAAAGGTAAAGCGTTGGATAAGTTCGGTGTAGAAGCAGGTGCGGGAGTTTCCGCCGATATTACCGAAAAGTTTGAAGTATCTTTAGGTTATGAGGGCAAATTTATTAAAAATTATCAGGACCATACGGGACTTATCAATTTAAAATATAAGTTTTAAAAAATAAGTTTAACAAAAAAACCGAAAGCTTTTATTACGGCTTTCGGTTTTTTTAATGTATTTTTTTTCTTCACATTTTTTTATAAAAAATGTAAAATAAGTGTGTTTAAAAATGCCGGATATTTTTTTGTCGGGAGCAAAAATGATTTATAACGAAAAAGTAGAATGTGCAAGTAAAGAAAATTTAAAGAATCTTCAGTCGGAAAGATTAATTAAAACAGTTAAATATATTTACGAAAAATCGCCCGCATATAAAGCTAAGTTTGACAAATTGGGAATTGTGCCGGCCGACATAAAATCCATAGATGATATTACAAAACTTCCTTTTACGCCGAAAGAGGATTTGAGAGATAATTATCCGTTCGGTTTGTTTTCTTCGGATATAAAAAATGTTGCGGAAATTCATGTATCCAGTGGAACGACGGGCAATCCCACAGTTGTCGGCTATACTGCAAGAGATCTTCGTTTATGGGCAGATGTTGCCGCAAGGTCTATCGTTTGTGCCGGCGGTAAGAAAGGTGATATAATTCAGGTTTCTTACGGGTACGGTTTGTTTACCGGCGGGTTGGGGATACATTACGGTGCATTAAGATTGGGTGCAACCATTATTCCTGCAGCAACAGGACAAACAAAAAGACAGATTAAATTAATGCAGGATTTTAAACCCAGAATTGTAGCCTGTACGCCCAGCTATATTTTATATTTGGCGGAAGAAATGAAAGATTTGGGAATTGACCCGAGAACCGCCAGTTGGGAAGTGGGAATATTCGGTTCCGAGCCGTGGAGTATTGCCATGAGAGATGCTATCGACAAAACATTGAATATGACCGCTACCGATATTTACGGACTTTCGGAAATTTGCGGTCCTGGAGTGGCGCAGGAATGTACCTACAGAGAAGGACTTCATATTTGGTCTGACGTTTTCTATCCGGAAATAATTGATCCCGTTACAAATCAGCCCGTGCCTGAGGGACAGCCCGGCGAACTTGTAATAACCACGCTTACAAAACAGGCAATTCCTTTAATAAGATACAGAACAAGAGATATAGTTTCCATAACTTACGAGACATGCAAATGCGGAAGAACTGCCCCGAGACTGAGCAAAATTAAAGGCAGAACGGACGATATGATAGTTGTACGAGGAATAAACGTGTTCCCGACGCAGATAGAACATGCGTTGTTGCAGGTTGACGGTGCGTTGCCTAATTATCAGCTGATAGTTGACAGGGAAGAAAATGCGTTGGATAAGCTGGATGTTTTGGTGGAAGTTGACGAGAAATTCTTTACCGATGAACTGAAAGCGTTGGAAAATTTAAAGGCGAAAATTAAAAAAGCCATAGACCAGACTGTCGGTTTGGGCGTAAACGTAAAACTGGTAGAGCCTAAAACCCTTGCAAGAACTGAGGGCAAGTCCAAGAGAGTGATTGATAAGAGAAAATTACATTAAATTTTTGCAAAGCAAAAATTTAGCTTAGAAGCTGATAAGGTGATGAGCTGAGAAGTTATAATAATAGTTTAGAGTTGCGTTGTTGGGCGTGTGTTGTAGTCGGGAATCCAAGATGTTGTTTGCAGTTTAGTAGTTATGTATTTGAATTGTCAGCTTATCAGCTAAGAACACGAAGTGTTCGTTCTAAGCTTTCAGCTGTCGTTAATAAACTTTTCAGCTACTCAGCTTTTCAGCTTATCAGCTAAAAATTGCTGAGAGCGATTTTTAGGAGGAATAATGAAAACAATAAACCAGTTATCAATATTTATCGAAAATACAAAGGGCAGGCTTGCCGAAGTGTGCGGTTTGCTCGGTGAGAACAATATAAACATAAAGGCATTAACAATAGCCGAAACTCCGGAATTCGGTATATTAAGAGTAGTTCTCGACGATGCCGAGACTGCAAAAAAAGTTTTAAAAGAAAATAATTTTATTGCTACGTCTGCACCTGTAGTTGCCGTGGAAGTTTCCGATACACCTGGCGGACTGGCAAAAGCACTGAAAGTTTTGGCGGATAACGATATTAACCTTGAATATATGTACGGTTTTGTTGAAAAAACAAGTGAACAGGCATTAATGGTATTCAAATTTGATAATATAGAAAAAGCAATAGAAATATTGCAGAAAAATAATATTTCAATTGTGGAAGAAAAAGTAGCACTGGGAAAATAAAATTACGGAGTAATTTTATTTTTCAATGTACAATAAACTACAAACGGCAGTAATTTGTTGGTCTGTCATTCCCGAAGGTTGTAGTCGGGAATCTATGGTATAAAAATACTTTAAACTTTTCAGCTCTTTAGCTAAAAATCGCTGAGAGTAATTTTTAAGAGGGTTTTATGAAAAAAATAGCTTTGACGGTACTTTTAGTTGCAGTATTTGTTCTTCCTGCTGCGGCAGCGGACAAAAAAATTGATATTGTTGCAAAGGGTGGTTTATATGCATCGCCTTACCTTAACTTAAACAACAATATTTTCGATGTGGATTTAGGTTACACTTTAGGGGCTGAAGTTTTTTGGTTCAAGTGGGAAAAGACTGCGCTCGGTTTGGGATATGAACATCTGTTTAAAACCGATATTGAAAATTCGGGTCAAAAGATTTCGATGAACAATGTTTATTTAGCTTTGAAGTATAGATGGCTTACTTTTGAAGATAAAGAAATCGACAGCGTTTATCTGCTCGGACAGGCAGGTTTTAGTTTAGCGGATATCGATTATATTGAAGCAAAAAATCTCGCAGGTATATGTCTTGGCGGCGGTATCGGTATAGAATCAAAATGGCTTATTGTGGAAGTTTTATATACCCTTGCCAACTGGGTTATTACCGATAACGATGCAGGATATACAAGAGGTTTCCTGTACAGTTTAAAACTTAATTTAGGCTGCAGATTTTCAATATAAAAACTAATAAATATTTAAACTTAACTAATCGATTTATTATTTAAATAAATTCTTTAGTGAATTTCCAAGCTTTTGGCCGATTTCCTCAATATTTTTTGAACCGCTTAAAACTTGTGCGGCGGTTGAGACGGCATCAAAAGATGTTTTCGGGTTACTGATAGTTCCTGTAATTTTCATGGCGGCGTAAAGCCCCGTATTAACTTTTAAGTCAACATTTTCATTTTTAAAATTTACGGTTCCTTTAACATCCATTGTTGTTAAAGGAATTTTTATTGATACATTGTTTGTTTTCATTACACCGTCGGTAAAGGATATATTTGCAGTCATATTTTCGTAATCAATTCCGTTTGATTTGCTCTTGGAAGTTATATTGTTGTTTAATGCATTAAATATTAACAAGAAAAGTTTTGCATATTTGTTTTCCGCAAGTTTATCTACATTGGTTATAGTTCCTGTACTTATTACCAAATTAACGTTACCGTCGGCTTTTTTCATATCGGCGCTTACGGACTTCAAAGAAGTTTTTAATGTTGCATTTTTGCTGATTAAATACGGCACATCTATATTGTTTATATTTATATTTGTGTAAATATTATAATATTCCGTCTTCCCTGCATTTGATGTCTTATTTTTATCCGTCATTGCTAGCGAACTTTGTTCGCGTGGCAATCCGGCGTCTTTTGCTGTTGTCTTTTTGTCGTTGCCAATCTTCTGACCCTCCGTCGTATTCACCTTTAATTTGTCCATATCTAAATTAAGTTTTATATCTTTATTTATAAAAGAACCGTTTGCATTAAATTTTCCCTCGTTAAATATTCCCGAAGCTGTTTTTAATGTAATATTATTTTTTGATTTTGCCGAAATATCGGCATTAAGTTTTGATATTTGTGCAATCGGCAAATAATCAAAGCTGACATTGTTCAGGTTTATCGTTCCGGAAAAATCTTTTTCGGAAACTTTCGCATCGGATTTTATTCTTCCTTTCATATTATATTCGGGAAAACTGTTTGCAATGTTATCCAATAAGAAATCCAAATTTAAAGCTAAGTTATAAACAAAATTCTTTTTGTCGTTCCAATTAAGTTTCCCGGATATATTTGCCGAAGAATCCGGAATTTTTATGTTCAATTTCGTTAAGTTTGCAGTGTTGTTTTTTAAGTTAAAGTTTACAACGGAATTTATATTCAGTGTGGGAATTATAAATTTTATCGGACATTGATAAAAATCTTTCGCCGTATCGTTTGTAATATTTTTTGCTTTTAAGCTAAGCGTTAATGCCGAGCTTGTTTTAGTTTCTATTTTTCCGTTTGCGGAAATTTCTGCACCGTTATATTTTAAGTTTAAATTTCCTGTAAGATTGTATTGCAAATCTTCTTTGCTCCAGTCAGCCGTTCCGGAAATGTTAGACGAAGAATCAGGCAGTACAAGACTTAAGCTTTCAATATCGGCATTTTTGGAAGAAATGTTTACGGCTGTTTTTGTTTTAAAATCAATTTTATGACAAAATCTTTAAATGTTTTTTCATTGATGTTTTTTATTGTGATGCCGCAGTCGATTTTCGGATTATTAATGTTTTTTACTGTTCCGTTTAAAGAAAAATCCGCATTGTTATAGCTTGTTGCCAAACTTTCTATATTTAATAACATTTTGTCCATATCAAAGTTTGCCAAATAAGTTTTAAAATTTGCTTTTAAAGGCAGTGCTATATGAAGTTCGTTTTGTTTTGCATCAATATCGCAAGAGGTTTCACATTCGAAAGGTTCCGTAAACGAAAAATCTTTTATTTCAAGATTAAAATTTTTAATGCTTGCGGAAAGATTATTTTGTTTATCTGTATAATTAACATTGGCATTTTTTATATTTAAGTTCTGAATATTTACTGCCCACTCGCTATTATTTTTGCTCGTCATTTTGTTGTTGCCGTTCGCCGTTGACGTTTTCAGTTCCGTTGTTGACTGCGAAGCGGTGTCATCCCCGAGGTTTGTAGTCGGTGTTCCTGTAGTTGCCGTTAAGTTTTCAAAATTAAACTTTCCGTCTTTACCTTTTGTTATATTTATTTTGGCGTTATTCAATAAAATATTTCCGATTTTTATTTCTTTACGGAGTAAAGGAAACGGAGAAATTTTAACGGTAAAATGTTCCGCCGTCACAAAATCTGTTTTGTTATCCTGCACTTGATGCGGGTTCTCTTTGTTTGTCTTTGCCGTTTTTCCGTTGTCGTTTGTAGTTTTGTTGGTGTCCGTCATTGCTAGCGAACTTTGTTCGCGTGGCAATCCGGTGTCGTTCGCCGTTTTCGTTTCGCTCATACTAAAGTTCTTCAAATCTATTCCTATAAACGTAAATGACAGCTTGTCGAAAGAAACTTCTCTGTTGAAATTAGTTTTTGCATAATCAACAATATAACTCTTTATTTTATCTTCCGGCAGAAAAACCTTTATTGCGACAGCGGCAGCAACCGCCGTAACAACAATAAGTACTGCAACAGACAATAATAAAATTTTTAAAATTTTCATTTTTTCTCCTTGTTTGCCTGACATAAAAATTATGCCTATAATTATACATTAATTTAAATAATAAAACAAAAAGATACGAACGATTTTTTTGTTTGCGAAAATTTTTATATTTGCTATAATTAACGTATGCAAGAAAATGAAACGGAAATCAGTAAAGAAAACAAATTTGTTGAAATAAAAGAAATTGAACGTTTTGTCCGATATCTTATTGCCGAAATGAACTACTCTTCCAACACGGCAAAGGCTTACAGCGTTGATATGTACGAGTTTGCCGCTTTTGTTAAAAATACAAAAAACATTGAACTTGCAAAGTGTGACAAAAATATAATCCGTGACTATCTTGCATATTTATACAATAAAAATTTAAAAAAATCTTCCATTATCAGAAAACTGGCTGTTTTGAAATCTTTTTATAAATATCTTGTGATAACCGACGTAATAACGTCTAATCCGACCGTATCTATGGCAACTCCCAAGAAAGATAAGAGAATACCCGTTTTCTTGACGGAGCAGGAAATTTTACTGTTATTTGATATACCGGATATAGATTTGCGTGATAAAGCAATACTGGAACTTCTTTATTCTTCAGGTTTAAGAATTGCAGAGCTTGTAAATATAAATGTAAAGGATATGGATTTTATTGCAGGCTATGTAAAAGTTTTCGGTAAAGGTGCTAAAGAAAGGCTTACTCCCGTAGGGGACAGGTGCCTTTCTTCAATAAGAAAGTATATGAACGGCGAAAAAGCGAAAGGGTTTTCATTTATGCCTAATTCTCCTCTGTTTTTGAACAAGTACGGTAAGAGAATTACACAGCGCGGAGCGAGAAAAGCTCTGCACAATTGGTTTGTTAAAGCAAGCTTGAGAAAGAAAATTTCTCCGCATACGTTGAGACATACTTTCGCAACTCATTTACTTGACAGAGGCTGTGATATAAGGAGTGTTCAACAGATGTTGGGACATAAGAATTTGTCTACGACACAGATTTATACGCACGTAACTTTGGAAACGTTGAGAAAAGTATATGATGCGGCGCACCCGAGAAGTTAAAAATTGCAAAGAGATTTTTAACTTCAATGTACAATTTACAATATATAATTTGTAATAAATTATATAATACAGGAAACAAATATGGAAACGACAACAAATATAACCATAGAAAAAATTAAATCGTTAATGGATGATACCGGCTGTGAAGAGCAGGAAGCAAGAACTGCTTTGGAGTTTATGGGCGGGAACTTCAATAAAGCCATAGCTTTCGTCGGCGCAATGTTGAAATATATTACTGCCTACAAAGCTAAAATAAATATCAAAAATGAAAATATCTTCGGGCTTATACATATAATAACAAACAACAAAAATCTCGATTTGTTAAGGTTCAGTACCGTTATGAGTTATAATCCGATAATTTACGAACAGGACATAAAAGTGGATTGGTTTTCTTTCGAGAAAGAAATTTATTCCTGCCGTCTGGTAAACGGTGTTATAGAAAATTATACGAAAACAATCGATATCAAACTTAGAGAATTTGTAAGCGTAAATTTGAAAGATAACAAAATTTTTAATACGCAGGATGTAAAAAATGTGATAGAGTCTTTCTTCTCGGAAAATGATATCAGTTTGGAGATAGTTGCGCAGGAACTGACTTTAAGGGAGTTCAGAAAACTGCCAGATTATTTCCCGGAAGAAATTCCGCAGGAAGCGGCAGCAACGGAATCTTCTTCGTCAATAGAACTGGAAGCTGTTGTTTTCGAAGATTCTTTCGGCAAAAAAATAGAAAATATTGTTCCCGGTGATAAAGTACTTGCTAAAATAATTGATACACGTGATATCGCTCACTATATAGGGCATTTAATAGGAGCAAAAAAAGAACAGGCTATGATTCCTATGCCTGCCGAAGTCCAGTCCGTAGAGAAAAAAGATAATGACTATATTTTGAAATTAAAATATTCCGATTTGATTTTCGGTATATCCCGCATAGAACCGGGACGAGTTTTAAAAATATTGGAAACCAAAGATGCCACAACATGGAATACCAAAATTTTACCGTTCCTTATAAATAACTAGAAATTAGCAATTAACAATAATTTCTAATTGCCATTCTGGTGCAGAGGACGAGATTTGAACTCGCACCCGCTATACACGGACAGGCTTCTGAGACCTGCGTGTCTGCCGTTCCACCACCTCTGCATAAATACAATTATCAATTAAAAATTAGCAGTTAGCAATTTTGTCATTCTTTTAAAATCAAACAACTTCCGTTAGTATACCATTTTCCGAAATTTTTTACAACAAAATTTTATCACATTTTTTTATTGACAAAATAATTCATAAAGATGTAAAATATTTGCCGGTAAAACTTAAGATTAATATAACACTGAATAATTCAGGAAAGCGAGGATGCTTTCAGTAAAAGCCTTAAAGACGGCATTAACGAATTATTCAGTTTTTTGTGAGAAAACAAATTATATAAGGAGCAAAAGAATGAACGCTTATGTAGAAAAAGTGTTGAAAGAAGTAGAACAAAGAAATCAGGGAGAAGCTTTGTTCTTACAGGCAGTAAAAGAAGTTTTGGAATCAATCAGCCCTGTAATTGAAAAGCACAAAGAATATCAGGATGCAAGTATTCTTGAAAGAATAGTTGAACCGGAAAGACAGATTCTTTTCAGAGTTCCCTGGCAGGATGATAAAGGAACATTCCACGTAAACAGAGGTTTCAGAGTTCAGTTTAATTCCGCTCTCGGACCTTACAAAGGCGGTTTGAGACTTCATCCTTCCGTAAATTTAAGCACAATCAAATTTTTAGGTTTCGAACAAATTTTCAAAAACTCATTGACAGGTTTGATGATGGGCGGCGGAAAAGGCGGTTCGGATTTCGATCCTAAAGGCAAATCCGATAACGAAGTTATGAGATTCTGTCAGAGTTTTATGACGGAACTTTGCAAATATATCGACGCAGATACGGATGTTCCTGCAGGAGATATCGGAACAGGTGCAAGAGAAATCGGTTATATGTTCGGTCAGTATAAGAGAATCAGAAATGTTTTCCACGGAGTTTTAACCGGTAAAGGTTTGACATACGGCGGTTCTTTGGCAAGAACTCAGGCAACAGGTTACGGTGTAGTTTATTTCTGTAACGAAATGTTGAAAGATAAAGGAACATCTTTCGACGGTAAAACAGTTGTAGTTTCAGGTTCAGGAAACGTTGCAATATATGCAGTAGAAAAAGCTCAGAGCTTGGGTGCAAAAGTTGTTGCAATGTCCGATTCCAACGGATATATATATGATAAAGACGGTATTGATTTGTCTATCGTTAAACAGTTGAAAGAAGTTGAAAGAAAGAGAATTAAAGAATATGCAAATATCAAGAAAGGTGCAGTTTATACGGAAGGATGCAAAGGTATCTGGACGATAAAATGCGATATAGCTCTTCCTTGTGCAACACAGAACGAGCTTGACGGCGAAGCAGCAAAGACACTTTTGAAAAACGGTGTTATCGCAGTAGTAGAGGGTGCAAATATGCCTTCAACTCCCGAAGCCGTAGAAGCTTTCATCGCTGCAAAAATAGCTTACGCTCCGGGAAAAGCATCCAATGCAGGCGGTGTAGCAACATCAGGTCTTGAAATGGCACAGAACTCTCAGAGACTTTCTTGGACATTTGAAGAAGTTGATAATAAACTTCATCAGATTATGATTAACATTCATAAAAATGCTAAAGAAGCTGCTGAAGAATACGGCACACCGGGCAACTTGGTTAACGGTGCAAATATTGCAGGGTTTAAGAAGGTTGCAACGGCTATGTTAGCCCACGGTTTGATATAATATAACGACCTTAATATTTGGGCAATAATATTGAAACGCAACCACTTATGTATTACACTACATACATCGCGTGGTTGCGTTTCTTCATTCTTGCCACAAATCTTAAGGTCTTGTCAAAAATTGCAATTGATATTTTTGCAATTTTTGAAAGGCTGTTTTTCTGTGTCCTTACATTTGTTGGTTTACTTAAAATTTTCCTTTCTGTCATTCCCGAAATTTGTAATCGGGAATCTATGTTCATAAAATACCTCTTTTGTCGTCATTGCGAGGAGCAAAGCGACGAAGCAATCTTGTCCTAATTATAAATTATAAACTATAAATTGTAAATTGATGTTTTGAGTTCATTCATTAATTACCAACTATCTTTTTCTCCAATATTGGCTCCAGTTGTTAAATTATAAACCAAATACATATAACTACTACCTGTATCTATTGGTTTTTTTAATACGGCTTGATATTTAAATTTTAAATCTGTATTACAATAAAGAGCAAACTCTGTAAA
Source organism: uncultured Endomicrobiia bacterium (assembly GCA_905234925.1). GTDB lineage: Bacteria > Elusimicrobiota > Endomicrobiia > Endomicrobiales > Endomicrobiaceae > Ruminimicrobiellum. Next base: position 4,122 of record CAJOJJ010000046.1, on the reverse strand, counting down.
ATATTTATTACCACGAGCATCAATTTCTAATTCTGGGCAATAACTTGTAGCATAGTTGGGGAAATTGGCAGATTGTCCATTAGCATCAGCTGTTCTAAAAAAATTACCATATTCACTATAATACGCTTTCTGTGCCGAAAGAATAGTTCCCAAAAGAGCATACCCTTCTGCATATTTAGCCTTATCAACATACCCTCTATAAATCGGTACGGAAATTACCGACAGAATAATGACGATTGCAATAGTGATAACCAATTCCACCAACGTGAAACCGTCTCGTCTGTTATGCCGGCGATGTTGTGCGTGTGATTTTGTCTGGCATTTAGTCGTTTTGTCGATGTCTTTCTTTTCATGCACTTTTTTTAATGTTTTAAACATTTTTTTCTCCTTTTTTTTGTTATTTTTTGGAATTCTAAAAAGAAGAAAATCTTTGTTAAGCAACAAAAAAACGGCTGCAGGAGTTTCAGCAACCGCAGCCGCTGTCTTATCGCCCATAAGGCGAAAGACTATCAAAAATAAAAGCAGAATAAACTGCCTGTTATTTTTCCCTAAATTTTCATTAGGACGACTGCTTTTGGCCTGAAACTCATTTGCTTTCACAAACTTGGTTCTATCTTTCATAGAACTTCCAAAAGCATCTCAATATTAAGTTTATAAACAAATTATACCATAAATCAAAGTTTTTATCAATAAAAAATTTTTTACCAAACAAAAAACAGTGCCATAAAAGACACAGCGAATAAGCGAATATATTTTTTTTAAAAAATCTTGCAGAAATTATTATGCTGTTCTTTTAACCATTGCATAATCAGTTCAATAAGGTAGTTTTGTTGCTGAGGTGTCAACTGTGTACCTATGGGAAATTTGTGCCATTTGTTTATGCATTTTCTGCAGCAGGCTGCAACGGCGTGCTGGGCAATAAATACAGGATGTCCTTTCATTGGGGTTTGTTTTCCGTCGTTGGCTATAAATGCGGGGGCAATTCTTTTGGATATAAAATCTTTTGCGTGGCTTTGGATGGTGTCAAATCCTTTTTGATTTATGTAGTCGATATCTCGCTGTTTCAATTTAAAACTGCTTCTAAATTTTGATTGTGATAATCTTTCAAAAATATCTTTTTCCATTACTTTAAAAACATCTATTTTTTTATAAATTCCAATTCTTTCTTTAGCAATTCATTATCTTTTTTCAATAAAGATATTTCCAATTCAAGGTTTTTCATTTTTTCTTTTAATAATTCTATTTCACTTGTAATTGCAAAACCTGCATAGTTATTTGTATTTGTATCCGCACTCATAGAAAATATATTGCGAATTTCATTTTCGGTCTTATTAAATATTTTTGCCATTTTGATAATACTGTCTAAAGACGGACTTTTTATTCCTTTAAACCACAAAGAAACTGAACTGTCGGCAATTTGCAGTTTTTGGGCAATTATTCTTTGACCGCCTTTAATATTACCGTTGTTAATTTCTTGCAAAAACTTTATTTTCTTTTCATCCATAGTAAAAAACTCCTTGACAAAATTATTTTTATTATTTATAATTTGTTCAAAAGAGGCAAATTGTCTAAAATAGATAAAATAAAATTATGAAAAAAATTATAAATAATATTAATTTTAATATAAACAATAAAAGGATGCCAACGGAAAAAACCGTTGATACACTTACTGAAATGGAACAATCCTTTTTATTAAACTGCCGTCACTGCAATGACGGCAGTTGTTTTGCCTTATTTGTCTAAATACAATAAATTATAAATTATTTCAAAAATTTTTACAAGTATTTTAAGGAGGAATTCATGAAAAAAATAAAAGGTTTTACATTAGTAGAGTTGGTAATAACAATTGCAATCGTAATTATCTTATCGGTAGTATCAGTACCAATCTACAGAGGGTATGTAGACAAAGCAAAATGGTCAGAAGCTTATTCTTTGATGGGAACATGTTTATCTGCACAGAAATCCTATTACAGTGAATATGGCAATTTTTTGAGAACTCAAGAATCAAGCGGTAATTATTATACATGCAATGAAGTAGTGTTAGGTATTGATGCAAGAGGTAATAAATATTTTACTTGGTTTGAAGTTGGTGGAATTCATAATGATCCTAAATACTTGCTTTGGATATCTGTAAAAAAACCTGAAGATTTTGGAGTAGGTTCATTTGTTATGTGGTATAACATAACAACCGGTTCAACTTTTTTGGATTATAAATAATTTTCAGAAATACATAGCAGTGTTTCTGACAGAACGGGATTATAACATAGCAATAATCCCGTTTTTTTTTATTTTTTTTCTGTTTATTATTCTCTATAAACCTTTGTTAGAATCGTATAACTTTGTTATAATAATATAAACTTATCTATATAAGTTGACATAAAAATTTTAAATAGATAAAATTTTATCCATAAGATTTTTTCCGCATTACAATTTTCATACTGCGTTATTTAAAAAATGAAAAATAATAAAAGTTTATGCAATAAAAAAGCCATTTCGGAAGCTGCATTAAGGAGGCTTCCGTTTTATCATCATTTTTTAAAACAACTTGAATGCGATGGCGTAAAGGAAATTTCTTCGGCACAAATTGCAAAGTGCTTGGGCTTTAATACCATCCAAGTTAGAAAAGATATTGAAATTACGGATATAAAAGGCAAACCTAAAAGAGGTTACAACCTTAAAAATTTAATAGAACATATTGAAAAATTTTTGGGTTTTTATATAAAGAACGAAGCTGTTTTGGTAGGTGCGGGACATTTGGGATATGCTCTTTTAGGGTATCAAGGTTTTAAGGAATACGGGCTTGATATAGTTGCCGCTTTTGACGACAACAGCGATAAAGTTAATAAAGTAATAAACACAAAGAAAGTTATGCCTGTTGCCGAGATGGAGAATTTTGTTAAAACAAATAAAATAAAAATAGGAATATTAACGGTTCCTGCCGCCGCCGCACAGCAGTTAGCGGATAAAATGGTTGAAAGCGGAATAAAGGCTATTTGGAATTTTGCTCCGGCAAAGATAAACGTTCCTGAAGATGTGATAGTTCAGCACGAGAATTTGGCTTCAAGCTTGGCTGTACTTTCGCAAAAGTTAAGAAAATAACATAAAAAGTTTTATATATGTAAGGAGAACAAGATGGCAAACGAGAATTTTGACAAAGTAAAACAAATTCTTGAAGAAAACGGAAAAGATAAAGCAAGACTTATTCCGATTCTGCAAGCAGTACAGGAGGTATATAAATATCTTCCTGAAGATGTACTAAATTTCATAGCATCGGAGTTGGAGATTTCCTCTGCAAGAGTTTACGGAGTAGCAACATTTTTTGCACATTTCACGTTGAACCCGAAAGGGAAACATATTATTAAGGTGTGTGACGGAACTGCATGCCACGTAAAAAAATCCACCCTTCTTATTGACGCAATCAAAACAAAACTCAACCTTAAAGACAATCAAAATACAACTCCCGATATGCTGTTTACGCTTGAAACCGTATCATGTTTAGGTGCATGCGGTTTGGCGCCGGCAATGGTTATAGATAACGAAGTTTACGGGCAGGTTACTCCCGAAAAAGTAAACACGGTTCTTGATGAAATGATTAAACAGGAGGGCAAATAACAATGCCTATTGATTTGGAAAAAGTTGCAGGTCAAGTGCAGAACGCATTTAAACAGATTAAAAAAAGAATTATAATCTGTGCAGGAACGGGATGTGTAGCTAACGGTTCCTTAAAAGTTTACGACGAGTTTTTAAAAATTGCAAAAGAATTAAAAATAGATGTTATTGTGGAACTTAAAAAAGAAGAAGAAAATAAAGGCACACTTATTTCCAAGAGCGGATGTCAAGGTTTCTGCCAGATGGGGCCTTTGGTTTCGGTTCTTCCCGCAGATATCTTATATACGAAAGTAAAACCCGAAGATGTAAAGGAAATTCTTGAAACAAGTATAATAAAAGACGACGTTGTTGAAAGATTGTGCTATAAAACAAACGATAAATTCTATAAAGGTCATGCAGAAATTCCTTTTTATGCAAAACAGAAAAGATATGTTTTGAAAAACTGCGGATTTATTGCTGCCGAAGATATTGAAGAATATATTTCCATCGGCGGGTATGCTTCCGCTAAGAAAG
>CAJOJJ010000045.1 GCA_905234925.1 uncultured Endomicrobiia bacterium | reverse complement strand
ATTAGAGATATCTTTTAAATTTTCCATATTATTTATACCCTCAAATATTTTTTACTAACTTACTACCTTTGCAGTTATAAATATCGTAAGTTCGGATCTTCTCTTGTTCTTGGTCTCTCTCTTGAAAAGATACCCGAGTATAGGAATATCTCCGACGACGGGAACTTTATATACGGTAGTATCTTCATCTTCTCTTATCAAACCGCCGATAGCTGCCGTTTCGCCGCTTCTCAACATTAAAGTTGTGGTGGATTTACTGGTGTTTATGATAGGAGTATTATTGAAACCGGAACCTGAACGGTAACTTTGTTCCGGAGAAACATTTAATATTATCGAACCGTCTCTGTTTATCTGAGGTTTAACTCTTAACTTGATACCTGCTTCTTTGAAAGACGTCGTTGCAGTTGTAGTTTCGCTGCCGGTTGAAGTGGTTTGGCTTTCCATATAAGGAATTTCCTGAACGATATCTATTGAAGCTTCCTGATTATTTAATACAAGTACTTTAGGATTTGATAAAACTTTTGCATCCGTACTGCTTATACCCATAGCAAAATCTCCGGTTGCAGACCAATCTCCCTCCGCTATCTTAATACCGATTGTTCCAAACCTATTGGCCAAATCATAATCTTGGTTCATAAAACTGAGAGCACTTGTACCGCTTAACATTTTATTTTTTGAAATGTTGGACCATTTTGTTCCGATATCACGTGTTTTATCCAAATTAACTTCAATAATTTTAGATTCCAACAGAACCTGCTGTGTAGGAATATCGAGAGATTTTAATAAATCTTCCATTTTTGCAATGCTGTCGGCAAGGTCGGTAACAACAATGGAATTGGTTCTTGCATCTACAGCCAATTTACCGCCTTTGGATAACCTGGTGGACAAAATACCGGAAACTTCCGAAGCATTTGCGTAGTTACAGAAAATAACTTTTGATACGGTTATGTGGCTCGGGTCGGATTTGCTCTTAATAACATAAATATCGGAATCTCCCTGCTGAACATAATACAAGTCGTAAGTATCCATCAAAACACCTAAAGCCTCTTTCGGCGTAACATCCTTCAACGATAACATAATTTCTTTTTTATATAACGTTGTATCCGTTACAAGCTTCATACCGGTTTTAATACTTAAAACATTAAGCACGGTATACAAATTCATGTTTTGAAAATCAACGGAAATTAAATTTTCCGGTTCTTCGATTTTTTTGACGCCATAACCGAAAGACACATCAAAAGCCAGCGTTAATACCAAACATAACACTAAAATTTTTTTCATTTTTTCCCCTTTTAATATTTCATTTTATATGTATATATTTTACCGTAGTATTCAACCTGCATGGAACTTTGGTTAATTTTAATAATTCTTGCACCTCTGTAGTTATCTCTGAGATGATAGAATTTACCGCCGATAATTACTATAGGATCGGCTGCATCATACATTATACCGTCCATAGAAATATCCGGTCTGGACCCGCCGTAAACTTTAGGAGTTTTATTTACTTTCGGAATTTCATATTTATAGAACGGCGAACGCGGAAGCGGTTTAAAATCATCCCAAGTAGGAACGCTTCCGATTTGTTTTTTTAAATTCTGAGTTTTTCTGAAAACATCTTCATAATAGCTTACGGCTTCGATAGAATCTTTTTTAATATTTTTAGTCGATATTTTATCGTTGAAATAATCGTCTATCTTACTTGAATATTTAACCGGCGTACATTTTAAGGAAACATTGTTTTTATAATCTACCTTTATTTCCTGCACGACGGAAAATTTTTCTATTTCAAACAAGAACCTACACAAATGAGCATAATCCGCCGTCATCTCTATCGTAATTACGGCTCCTTTCTGTTTCAGAGAAGCATTTCCCGAAAAAGATCCGTTCTTCTGTTTTTCTTTTACCGGTATTCCGACTTTATTGAGAACGGCAACAACTTTATCTTTGTAAGTTGCCGCATTCTGATCGTTAGAATACAAATAATCCTGATAAGTACGAATAGCGTCAAGGACGGAACTTTTCTGTGCATCAATGTTCGTTTTAACGGTATCGAACTTGGTTAAACTTTCATCCACTTTATAAAAATCTTCATAGATGACATTTTGCCCTTTTAGTTTATGCTCAATTTTGTTGTATACCAACGAATATACAAGTGCCAAAATCAAACAAGAAAGAAGTACGTTTAAACCGAAAATTAAAACTTTATTAATTGATTTCATGTTATATTCCTTAAATTTATATTTTTACGCTTAATATGTTAAGTGTCTTTCTGCCGATTCTTTCTTCTTTCGTATTTTTAACCGTAAATTCTTTCTTCAAATAAGTACTTTCAGCGAAATAATTATCCAAAACTTCGGCATAATCATAAAAACTGCTTAAATCGCTCAATCTGTCTTCGTCCGGAGACAGCTCAAAATTAATATTTTTATCGTTACTGCTCATATTGATGATATAATCTCCCGTCGGAAGATACTGTCCCAGCTCTTTAAATATATAACTGTATTTTGAACCTTTATCATTAAGTTCTTTTATAGCCGTAAGCCTGTAGAAATAATAATCCCACTCTTTTTCTATCTGATTAATTTTGTATTTACCTCTTTTCTGCAGAACCGAACCTTTAATGGTATTTATTCTGTCGCCGAAATCAAGCAAATCTTCATACGAGAAAAACGACAGCACCAACATAAAAACTATCGCAATGTGTATAAATAAGTTAATAATTTTCAACAGTTTTAAAATAAGGCTGCTGTATTTTTCTTTACTGACTAAATTTTCAACATAATTTATACTATACATTATTTTTTCTCCTTTTCAAGTGCTAAACCTAAAGATATAGGGAGGAAATAACCCAAATCCTTATTAGAGTACCCGATAAAATTACATTCTTCCAACGGATTCCATTTTGAAGTAGTAATACCCATCGTTTTTTCTATGAACGAATCCAACCCCTCGGTTAATGAACCTCCGCCGGTAATAACTATCCTGTCTATGGATACTACAAACTGTTTATTAACACAGTATTCCATGGAAGTAAAAATATTTTCTATCAGAGAAGACGTCGTTCTCTTCAAAATATTAGGCATATAGAAACCTATTTTCTCTTTTAAATCCGGCGATATCTTTATCTCCTCTGCTAAAATATCCTTTATTGTATAGGTCGAAGCGATATCTTTGGTTACCGTATGTCCGCCGAAATCAATATCTTTGAAGAATACAAGCCTGCCTGCTTTCAACACCAAAATGTTGGTATTTACACTGCCGATATTTATCAGAACAATATTTTCTTTATTCCTGTATTCAGGGCCGAAGTTCTCAAAAGCATTTGCCAAAGCTATCATTTCCATAGTAACACCTTTTACGGAAATATTTTTAACGGAAGCCAAGTTAATCTTGGCATCAACTATCTGCTTAGGCGCAGCCGTGCAAATAACATTTGTTGTTCTTTTATCCTCATCTTTAATAAACATGTGAGCCGTATACATAGGCTCACCCTCATCTTTCATGGAATTATTAAAATCCGAGATGATATTGTTTTTTACCTCTTCCGACGCATTTTCTTCTTCGTCATTAGCCAAATAAACGTTTTTATCCAGCAAATCTTTTCCGCCGACCGCCAAAAAAGCACTTTCTTTACCTATACCGCACTCATTCAATATGGAAGCTAATACATCGGACTTTTCTCCGTTTTCCATATCAACCACGCTCTTCATTGCGGCAAAAACAGAAACAACCTTTCTCTTATCTTCGCTTGGTTCCGCATTCACATTCTTTCTGCTGCCATCGTCAATGATTTTACAAACTTTGATAAAACTTGTGCCGATATCTATTCCTATCACTTTTCCCTCCGGCAAATTATATTTATGTTTTTATTTTTTTAACTTACGGTCATTGGAGATTTCGACCATCCGATAAAATATTTATTTTTTTCGGTTCCATTCTGTGCATAAAAATAATACACAGTCACGGAAAAAGTTCTTTTCTTTCCGTCATCGGGAGAAACAAACTGCGCTCTGGCAGTTCCGGTTATTTTATAAACACTATATGCACCGCCGTAACTCAAACCGCAATTTGACAAATCACTCGCACTGCTTGCTCTTTTCGTAACATAATAGCCTATGTTGGGATAACCCGTAGCATCATAATTGTTGTAATAGCCGGAATTATTAGCATCATTGGTGCCGGCTGTATAATCATTAGTATTTTCCGCACTGCTGATAGCAGCTCTGCAAATTTCAACAGCACCCATTGCAGCATAGTTAAGCCTTACTTTAACTCTATCATAATTGTTCAACGTATTTTGAACGGAAAACATTTTTAAACAAGCAAGCCCTGCTACCATAATTACAACCATAGCCGTAACCGTAACAGGAAGAATAGAACCTTTGTTGTTTAAAATTTTATTAAAAAACATTAACGCTACCCCTTAGAAGTAAAACAAAATACTTTTCTCTTAGGTCTTACAATATCGGATTTCCCGGTACTTAATATCTCATCATATATAACACCTACTCTTAATCTTCCGTATCCACCCTTCCCCGTTCCGGAATAACTTTCATAATTTATATAAATGTTTCTTATATTACTTAAAACTTTTGTTGTTACACCGCCGGAAGTTTTGTTCAATGTATAATAAGTGGGAGCGGCTTTTGTAGAATTCGAATCCAATCCGCTGTTATTTTTTAAATCCGCAAGAGTATTGGCTTTCGCGGAACTCGGACCTATCAAACATGCCGAACCTGAAACCGTGTAGACATCGGTTAATGTCGTACTGCCGACACTACGAGAAGCACTTAAAAAAGTAGTTCCGCTCTTAATTGTAGGAGTACCCTTGAGATAACAAAAACTTTCTCTTATTGAATCTTCAAAATATCTTATATTGTTGGAATTTCTTGAAGCATCATACAACTCTTTAAAAGTCTGCTGTGCCGTCAATAACATAGTATATACAATAACGATAAGGAAAGCAGATATAGCTAATGCAACGGCAAATTCTACAAGAGTAAAAGCTTTATTAAATTTTAAAATATTTTTTAAATTTTTCATTTTTATTCTTATGCTTTCGTCCAATTATTATATGAATGAGTAACTATTCTGATTTTATTTGCACCGTAATTTGCGTTGGAAATAAATTGATTGCCGCTTTTGTCGACAGTATACGTAACTTTAGTTCCTCTTGTCGTCAAAGTATTATTGACAACAACCACGGCCCCGCCATCCAATTGATACTTTGCATATTCCAAATTGGCTATTGCATTATTTAAAACTTCGTTATACTCATCACTTTTTGCACGCACTTCCCATGCATAATGAAAATATGACATACACGATAACATGATAAGCGTTACCAATGCCACGGATACTACAACCTCTACAAGCGACAAACCTTTTTTATTAAGATAATTTTTTAATATTTTTTTTATCATTTTTATTTATTGTATTTTATCTATATTTTCCGTATAAGCAACAGAATCATCGGAACTTGTATATTTCCCGAACATAGCACAATTGGCTGTAGTATCGCCGTTTAATGTTATAAGAAGATTCTTATTGCTGTCAACTCTCCAAGCTTTAAACTTTGTAAAATATTTATTTTCTTTAACATTAATATACAAAGGATCACTTGATGTTACATATCCTGTATCTAAAAAAGCACCATGGTCGTTAAAATACATTTTTTCCTGAGCAACTATCTTATCAATAAAAAGTCTGCCCTCGTTCATCATGGCAAACTTTACATGCCCTCTTCCGTAGAAAGCCCACGTTACAACAAGTACAACCATAACCGCTATTGTAACAATAAGTTCCGTTAAAGTAAATGCTTTTCTATTTTTTAACATTTTCATTTTTTAATTTCTAATTGCAGTTTCCGTTTCGTCGTTTATTATACATTGTACATTGTACATTATACATTGTCGTATTAAACTTGTTGGTTGACCATTGCACCGGCCATACTGAATATAGGCAGGTACAAAGCAACAACAATAAAACCGACCATTATACCCAAACCTACAATCAACACAGGCTCAATAATAGAGCTTAAGCTTGCGACTGTGGTATTAACTTCTTCGTTATAATAATCGGTAACTTTTAAAAACATTTCGTCCATCTGTCCTGTTTTTTCTCCTACGGCAGTCATTCTGATAACAAGACGAGGAAAAACATTATATTTTTCCATATTTGCGGAAAAGGACTGCCCCGAAATAACGGCAGATCTGATATTTTCGAGAATTCCTTTTATATACGTATTCGTAACCGTACTTGCGGATATTTGAATGGAAACAACTATATCAACACCGCTCTTAACCAGCGTAGATAACGTTTGGAAATATCTGGCAAAAATCATCTTTGTATATATCGGGCCGAATACGGGAATTTTAAAGAAAGATTTATGCCACAACAGAAGCCCCTGCGGTGTTTTTGTTACAATTTTGAAAACAATAAACAACACCACCAAAAAACCGATTATATATAAAGCTCTGTCCAATACAAAATGACTGAGACTTACAACCATCTTTGTCAATGCGGGAAGATCTGCACCGAACGATGCAAACATTTCTTCGAATTTAGGTATAAGGAAAAGGACTATACCTAAAAACACTATTAAGAAAAACGAACCGACGAATATAGGATAAGCGGCAGCCGATTTAATTTTTCTTCTCAACTTAACGGAGTTTTCTATATAATCCGCCAAATCAAGCAGAACTTCCCCCAGCTGACCTGACCTTTCACCGACGGAAATCATTGATACAAACGTGTTATCAAATACTTGTTTATGTTTGGAAAGAGCCTGCGATAAAGGCAGACCGTTTTTGATATCTTTTACAACTCTCTGCAGAACACCGGAAAAATATTTGTTCTGCACCATCATGGAAACATCTTGTACAGCTTCCAAAATATTAACACCGGCATTAACCATCGTAGCAAGCTGACGGGCAAATACGGCAATATCGTTCATTTTTACTTTGCCTGTTTCAGCTCTCTTATTTGTAAGCCCCAACTTCTTAATGGAATCAATTAAACTTTTCTTTATTTCTATCTCGGTGTAGCCTTTAGCAACCAGCATTTCCATCGCTCTGTTAGCATTCGCCGCTTCAATGGAGGCATTAATAAGTCTGCCTCTTGCATTCTTTGCTTTGTAATGAATTTTAGGCATTTATTATATTCCTTTCAAGACAAAATTTATTTTTCCGTGACAGTTGTTGCCAATACTTCTTCTATAGTCGTTACACCTTCTTCCAATTTTTTTATTGCGGCCTGTCTCAAGGACACCAAACCTTGCTCATTTGCAAGTTTTCTCAACTCCGCATAGCCGGAACCTCTGGATATTGCTTCTTTCAACTCGGAGGTAACATTTAACATTTCAAATATAGCCGTTCTTCCTCTGTATCCGGTACCGTCGCAGCTTCTGCAGCCCGTACCTTCATAAATTTTAATAGATTTATCAATACCGAGTTTTTTATAAATATCCTCGGGAACATTCTCTACTTCCTTTTTACAATTAGGGCAGATACAACGCACAAGTCTTTGTGCAATGATAAGATTTAAAGCATCTGCCAATAAATATTCCTCAACACCCATAAACACCATTCTGGAAATTGTACTAACGGTATCGTTAGTGTGCAGCGTCGATAAAACCAAATGTCCCGTAAGAGCAGCCTGTATTGCAATCTTGGCTGTTTCGGAATCTCTGATTTCTCCGACCAGAATTACATCCGGGTCCTGTCTCATAAATGTTCTAAGCACCATTGCAAAGTCCAAACCGATATTCGGCCTGACGTTGACCTGATTGATGCCTTTCATTTCGTATTCTACAGGATCTTCGACGGTAACAATATTGATATCCGGTTGGTTAATGGTGGAAAGTGCCGAATAAAGCGTAGTAGTTTTACCGCTGGATGTAGGGCCGGTAACAAGTATCATTCCGTACGGAGCCGTAATCGACTCTTTAAAGAAGTTCAATTCTCTCTCTGAAAAACCTACTCTGTTAATATCGAGCCCGAACAAACTCTTGGCTAAAATTCTCAGCACGATTTTTTCACCCCAAATGGTAGGGATGATAGAAACACGCACGTCGATTCTCTGATTAAGCACGTTTATTCTGCATTTACCGTCTTGAGGCAAACGCCTCTCGGCAATATCCAAATAAGACATAATTTTTATTCTGGATACGATTGCAGGATAATATTTTTTTGACGGAGCGTGCATATCACGCAGCTCTCCGTCGATTCTCATTCTTAAAGAAATACTTTTTTCGAAAGGTTCAAGATGAATATCACTGGCTTTCTTGGCAACAGCGTCGAAGAATATGGAGTTAACATATTTTACAACAGGGGCTGCATCGGCATCACTGACATCATTTTCGTCGATAGCATTCGATTCATTCTCAATTTTTATTTCGTCTTCAGGGCCTCCCTCGCCCAGAGAACTTCTGACGTAATATCTTTCTATGGCAGAAAATATATCCGCCTTGGAAGCCAAAACCACGGAAATTTTCTTGCCGGTAATTTTGGAAATTTCATCTCTGTAAACAACGTTTGTAGGGTCGTCCATGGCAATAGTCATGGTTTCGTCGGTAATCGCTATGGGAAAAGCACCGTATTTTCTTGCGTTTTTCTCGTCGAAATTAATAAATGCTTTTTCTTCAACGGCGAGATCTTCAAGCTTAACATATTCAACACCCAAGGAAATGGCAAGACACTCAAGAAAATCCGACTCACTTATATAATTCTTCGAGAGGAGATACTCTCCGAGTTTTTGCTTTTTTCCTGCAGATTCTCTTATTGCTTCCTGCAGCTGTTCCTTGGTTATATAACCTTTATTTAAAAGAACTTCACCTATGTACTTTTTCCTGAATATATCCAAAGCCATGTCAGCTCCTTTTAAACGTTCTTTTAACTTTATAATTATTAATTACTTTGTATTATACCTTATAGCGAAAAATTTGTCAATGGAAATTTTAATAAAAATGATATTTTTGTAAAATATTTGAAAAGAATTTGTAAAAATTTTTTGGCAGTAATTTTTTGTGACGTAACCGCTAATAATTATTATTTTCTTTTTTATATATTTTGCCAAACATAAAAACGGAGTATCGCAGGCGGCTATAATAACTTTAACTATATACGTTGTAACGCATAATTCCGCAATTGTTTTTATCGGGAAAAGTCCGTAAAAAGCTATAACGGTAAACAGAACGGTATCTACAAGCCGGCAGGTCATTGTTGAGGCATTATTCTTATCCAAATAAATTTGTCGACAGGCAAAACACTTCTTATCGCCTCGTACATAAAAACATCCGTTGTATTCGATACCAAATAAACTAACATACTTCCGAAGCATATTCTCGGCGTTAACTTAAACAGAGCCTTCATCGCATCTTGAATAAAATCATCAGAATTGAAAATAAACATAATGGCAATCTAAGTAAAAGTGTCAGCATTATTAAAGAAAAGAAACCGACAAAAACACCTTTTTTTGCACTGCCCAGTCC
>CAJOJJ010000044.1 GCA_905234925.1 uncultured Endomicrobiia bacterium | reverse complement strand
TATAATTTATACGGTTAAAACAATGAATGAAAACAAGATAATATTTTTAGGTGTTGCAACTAATAGAGAAGAATTTTACGCATTATTTGATGATAAAAAATTAAAGCAAAGTGTGCCGGAAATTTTTGAAGATGTTCAATTTTATAAAACAGAAAATAAAAACCTCTAAAGAGTAACTGATAGACAAATACCAGCCCCTTTAAAGGTTAAGACTAGTATAACTTAAAAAAATAAGAAAGTCAATAATTTTTGCGAAGCAAAATACTGCAAATCGAGAAGTATTTTATTACCTTTTCTAAACTATAATTTTAACATTTTTCTAAAATAATTTTAATAATAGAAATAATTTTATCTTTATCTTTCTGAGAAATTTTATTCAATATTTTTGAAAATTCCTTATTTATCATTTTTTCTTTTGTATTATCTACATCTTTAAACAATAAATCAAAACTTATTCCTAAAGCTTTCGAGATTTTATATAAAGTTTCCAAAGAAGCAATTGTTTTTCCTGTTTCAATTCTTGCAAGAAAAGACCAGTCCATATTTATTTTGAAAGCCAAATCTTCAAGAGTCATCTTTTTTTCTTTTCTTATAAATCTTATTTTCTTGCCGATATTCTCGTATATTAGTTGCATTTCTTTCGTTTTCATGTCTTATTTCCTCCAAAAATTTAAATTAGCTTTATTAAGTATGATACCAAGTTAATAAATTTTTTAACATTGAATATTTGACCAAAATATTGACAATATAACCAAAATATGTTATAATATCCATAAATTTAAGAAGGGAAGGAGAAAAATTATGAAAAAAATAAAAGGTTTTACATTAGTGGAGTTGGTAATCGTAATTGCAATCGTGATAATTCTGTCGGTGGTATCTGTTCCAATTTATAGAGGATACACTGATAAAGCAAAATTATCTGAAGGGTATGCGTTGGTAGGATTAATTCTTTCTGCACAAAAGAATTATTTTTCTGAATATGGTTTATTTCTACTTGATGATAACAGTAGTTCAGGTAATGCAAAACTTACTTGTAATGAAGAAGTTTTGGGAATTGACGCTAGGGGAAATAAATATTATACATATTTCACTATTAATTATGACGCTCCTTGGACTATTGGCGTAAACGCCGGTAATGGTGGATATTACAGACATTGTTTTGTATCTAAAGCATCAGCTAAAAATCTTCAAGATATTATAATGAGTTATGATATAACATCAGGTGTAACGATGTTATAAGATATTTTTATAAAAACAATTTTTCGGAGTATTAGAAAATACTCCGTCAGAGCAGGATTGCAACATAGCAGCAATCCTGTTCTTTTTTTGTCCAAAATTTCCTTTATTAAATTTAAAAAATTTGATAAAATATCCGGAAATATTTTTATTATTGGAGAAGATATTATGAAGAAATTTTATTTGTTGTTTTTAGCATTATTTTTATCTTCCTGCACGACGGTATCAATGACAGGCAGACAGCAGCTGCTGTTAAGCAATGAAAGCGAAGAGGCTGCATCCGGTGCTGCAAGCTACCAGCAATATTTGTCGGAATCAAAAATATCAACCGATAAAACAAATACGGCACTTGTAAAAAAAGTCGGGCAGAAAATTGCCGCCGTTTCCGGCTGTGATTATGACTGGGAATTTAACCTGCTTGAAAATGACGAAGCTAATGCATGGTGCTTATCCGGCGGGAAAGTGGCAGTATATACGGGAATTTTGCCATATACACAGACAGAGGCAGGCTTGGCAACGGTAATGTCTCACGAAATAGCTCATGCTATTGCCCGTCACGGTGCGGAACGTGCAACTCAGGCTCAGCTGATGCAGTACGGACTTTCATTAGGCAATTTGGCATTGGAAAAAAATCCGAACAGAGAATTGATAATGATGGGGGTAAACGTTGCCGGCAATGTGGGGGTAATTCTTCCTTACAGCAGAAAGCATGAGTCCGAAGCCGACTATATGGGGCTTTTGTTAATGGCAAAAGCAGGTTACGACCCTAACGAAGCCGTAAAATTTTGGCAAAGAATGTCTCAGGCAAGCGGCGGTTCACAGGGCGGACTTTCGGACTTTTTGTCAACGCATCCTTCCGATGAGAAAAGAATAAAAGATTTGCAATCGCATATGTCGGAAGCTATGAAATATTATAACAAGCAGTAACGACAGGTTATAAACGAACTTATAACCTAAAAAAATCAAAGCCTTTTTTTCTTTGACATTCGAGTATAAAAAGTATAAAATAAAAGTTAGTTGTATCGACTAAGAAATACATTGATAAATCAAATAAAAAAATGCAATATGTTATTCCGGTAGTTGTACTGTTTTTTTCCGTAATAGTTCACGAGGTCGCTCATGGTTTTGTCGCCTATAAATGCGGCGATGACACAGCCAAAATGATGGGACGGCTTACGTTGAATCCGTTGTTTCATATAGATTTAATCGGCACTATACTTCTGCCGTTATTTTTGGTATTGGCAGGGCTTCCTGCATTCGGCTGGGCAAGACCTGTCCCGATAAATATTCTTAAACTGAGAAATCCCAAGAGGGATATTCTTTATGTTTCTGCGGCAGGCGTAACGGCAAATATTATTTTGGCTTTGGCATCAGGTTTCTGTATGTTTCTTATCAGAAATTATTTTGCTGATGTGGAAATATTGGGATATGTTTATATAATATTGCAGTATATGGTTGTAATAAATGTAGTTCTTTTTGTGTTTAATTTGATACCTTTGCCGCCTTTGGACGGTTCAAGAATAGTTTTATATTTACTGCCTAAAGAATTGGCATTAAAATATTCGAAAATAGAAAGATACGGTTTTTGGATAATAGTTATACTGTTGTTTACTAATGTTTTATGGGCAATTATCGGCCCCATAGTAAACCTCTTAGTTAGGTTGATAGCTTAACAATTGAAGATTAGAGGATTAGAAGAGTAGAAGATTAGAGGGAAATAGGATTTTTTTTGTAAATAACAAAATTTGCGAAGCAAATTTTACAATTGAACTTCCAATCTTCCAATCATCCAATCTTCAAATCTTCCAAAAAAATACGGAGTATTTTTTATGAATAAACGAGTATTATCCGGAATGCGCCCGACGGGCAGACTGCATTTGGGGCATTATTTCGGAGCATTGAAAAACTGGGTAACGATTCAGGAAAATTATGAGTGCTTTTTTATGGTTGCAGACTGGCACGCACTTACAAGCAATTATGCTGATACTTCCGAAATAAAAGATAATTCAATAGATATGGTAATAGACTGGCTTACCGTTGGAGTTGATCCGAATAAAGCTGTTATTTTCAGACAGTCCGAAGTGAAAGAACATGCGGAACTGTTTTTAATTCTTTCCATGGTTTCTCCGCTCGGCTGGCTGCAAAGATGCCCTACGTACAAGGAACAATTGAAAGAAATTCAATCTAAAGATTTGAACAACTACGGATTTTTAGGATATCCCGTTCTTATGGCGGCGGATATTTTGTTGTACAAAGCACAGAATGTTCCCGTCGGGGAAGATCAATTGGCACATTTGGAATATTCCAGAGAATTAACAAGAAGATTTAATAATTTTTACGGTGAAGTTCTCCTTGAGCCGCAGGCACTTTTAACCAAAACCGCCCGCGTACCGGGACTTGATAAAAGAAAAATGTCCAAAAGTTACGGCAATTCCATTCTTATTGCGGAAAGCGAAGATGAAATAGTAAAGAAAGTTAAAACCATGTATACCGATCCGGCAAGAATAAAAGCTACCGACGCAGGCCATCCGGAAGGCTGCGTAGTATTTGCTTTTCACGAACTTTTTAATAAGAATTTTGAGACGAGAAAACAGGAATGTAAAGGCGGCTGCATAGGCTGTGTTAAATGTAAAAAAGAACTTGCCGAATTAATGTGTGAGTTTACGAAGCCGTTTGTTGAAAAAAGAAACGAACTTTTAAAAGATAAAGCTGCCGTCGAGAAAATTTTGGACGAAGGCAGACAAAAAGCTTCCGCCGAAGCCGCAGAAACGATGAAAGAAGTTAGAAAATCTTTAAAATTTTAATTTTAAAGATTTTCAGAGGAATAGAGGATTAGAAGAGTAGAAGATTGGAAGAAATATTGTCATTGCGGACTCGATCCGCAATCTATGTTAAAAGAAAAATCACGAAGTGATTTTTACATCTTATCTTCAAATCTTCCAATCATCAAATCATCAAATCTTCTAAAAATTTTCGGAGAAAATTTTTATGTATGACGTTCATCTTGAAACTTTCGAAGGTCCGTTAGACTTATTGTTGCATTTGATAAGAAAATCGGATCTTGAAATAAAAGAAATTCAGGTATCGGAAATTACTTCCGAATATTTGGCTTATCTTGACAATATGAAAAATCTCGACCTTGATACTGCAGGGGATTTTCTTGTTATGGCTGCGACGTTGATGCAGATAAAAGCCAAAATGCTGCATCCCGACAATGAGAAAGACAAGGAAGATGCCGATGCGGAATTAAACAATATTACCGAGAGACTTTTGGAATATCAAAAGTATAAAGAAGTTTCAAAGCTTCTTGCAAATAAAGAGCAGGAATATTCTCAAACCTATTACAGACCGAGAGCCGTTATAGACGAAAATGATTATGAAATAGATGCTACGCTTGAAGACCTCGTCAGAAGTTTTCAGAAAGCTTTAAAAACTCTTCCGGAAGAAGTACGTGAAATAATGTACAAAGAAATCCCCATTGAGAACAAAATGAGGGAAATTCTTGATGTTCTTGAGGGAAAACAGTATCTCAGTTTCAGCGAAATATTAAAAATTCAGCCGTCCAGACAGGCAATGGTTGTATGCTTTATGGCGGTTTTGGAAATGATAAAAAATAAACAAATTATGGCGAAACAGTCCGAACTTTTTGAGGATGTAAGAATTTATAAAGTTTATGATACGGGCGAAGATGATGTAAGTATTGTCCGCCCTGAAGATAAAGATGAGCTTGATCTTAAAATTGAACAGCCCATCGAGAAAAAAGAAGAAGATATTCAGCCTGAACCTTTTGTTTTGGAACAGGAACCGATAAACCCCGAAAATAAAATGACAGAGGATTATAATGGAAATTAACGATATAAAAAAAGTTATTGAAGCTTTACTTTTTGTTTCGGATAAGCCATTGCTTACCAGGGAAATAAGAGCTGTTGTTAAAGAAGATTTGCCGGAAAATGTTAAATTGGAAGATATCCTGCAGCAGATGCAGCAGGAATATATACAGCTTGACAGAGCTTTTGAATTGAAGTTTGTCGCCGACGGTTGGACATTTGCTACAAAACCTCAATATTCGCCTTGGATAAAAATACTTTTAAAAGAAAGAACTATTTTAAAATTATCTCCGTCGGCAATGGAAGTTTTGGCGATAATTGCGTATAAACAGCCTATTACAAGAGCCGATATCGGTAATATCAGAGGCGTTGATCCGGGAAGTATTATTGATACGCTTACCGACAGAAAATTTATAAAAATTGTCGGCAGAAAAGAAACTTTGGGGCGTCCTCTGCTTTACGGAACTACACAGGATTTCTTAAGACATTTCGGTTTAAGTCATTTAAGCGAACTGCCCGTTATTGAAAATGAAAATGATCTTTTCGCCGAGAGAAAAGAGGAAGTGCAGGAAATGCTTTTCGATAATCAGGCGAACTTTGCTCCTTCCTCTTCTGACATTGCGAGTGAGGAATCACAAGGTAAATCCGACGAGATATCTGCCGTTGAAAGCCTGTCATCACCGAGTG
Organism: uncultured Endomicrobiia bacterium; assembly: GCA_905234925.1. Taxonomy (GTDB): domain Bacteria; phylum Elusimicrobiota; class Endomicrobiia; order Endomicrobiales; family Endomicrobiaceae; genus Ruminimicrobiellum. The sequence continues at coordinate 4,277 of CAJOJJ010000044.1, read as the reverse complement.
TTTCTGTCGGGGATATCTCTGTTTCTGACGACGAACAATCTTCTCTCAGTTCTCAACCTATTGACTCTGAAACTAATAGTCAAGAAACACAAAGTTAGTAAAGTTGGTCAGATTGTGGTTTATTATGCATTTTACATTAAAAAACATTGTCTTTTTGTTAAATATATGTTATAATCCAATTGTATATATCAAAAAATAGCATTGGATATAAAGGGGATAACGAATGGCAGACGGTCTTAAAGCGGATTCAGGCAAGAGTGAATTGCAGTTGGGACTTTTTATAAACAATCAATACGTAACGGTAAAAAGAATCGGGACCGGCGGTTTTGGTGTTGTATGGCAGGCATATGACTTCAGCCTTAGGAACTTTATTGCGATAAAGGAACTTCTGCCCGATTATGTTCAGCCGAGATTTGTTGAAATGTTCTACAAAGAGGCTCTTATTGCGAAAAACATTATCCATGACAATATAGTCAGAGTTCAGCATTTTTGGCAGGGCAATAACGGTTCGTATTATATAGTCCTTGATTACGTAAGAGGAATAGATTTAGAAGTATTAATCAATAAATGTAACGATTTAAATATCAGAATTCCATGGAAACTTTCTACGTTCATAACTATGAGCGTACTGAAAGCCATCGACTACGCAAACAGAATTGCCAGAGATTCCATCACGGGCAATGCTTACGGTATTGTTTACAGAGATATTTCCCCCGGAAACGTCTTGTTGTCATTCGACGGAAATATTAAGCTCAGTGACTTCGGTATAGCTAAAACTGCTGAAGAATTGAGAGACTCCATTCCCGAAAAAGTTATCACAGGTAAATACCCTTATATGTCGCCGGAACAGATTAAAGGTCTGCCCGATATTGACCACAGAACGGATATTTTTTCCGTGGGTGTTTTGTATTATGAAATGCTTACCGGAAAGCAGTTGTACACCGGTACCAACGAAGAAATAAAAAATAAAGTTTTAAATGAGAAGTTTAATCCTGCGGAACTTAACGAAGTTCCGGAAGTTCCGAGCGAAATTGTCGATGTTATTGCGAAAGCTTTGGAAAAGAACAGAGATAACCGCTACGAAAAAGCCATCGAAATGTACAGAGATATAAGGAGAGTTTTAAAAGGTGTTGAAACCGATGAGCTTTCTGCAGATCTTTCCGATTTTGTAAATGAAACGATGAAAGAGTACGTCGCCGGTTCGGAAAAATTTATAGAAAATGTAAAAGCTTTGGATATACAGGATGTTAAGAAAAATGAATTTGTCAGAAAAATAACGTGTAATGACTTTATAGCCGGACAGGCAAAAAATATTAATGTATATCAGGATGACGGTTCGTCATCTTCAGCGGAGGCTGCAGCTGCAGCCGATGCAGGCATGCAGGCTGCCAAGCCCAAGGCAGAGGAAAAAGGTAAAACGGTTTTTGAAGAAGTAGGTGATTGGCTGCTTACGAAAATAAATGATACAAAAAAAGGCATCATAAGAATAGTTATTGCTTTAATTTTGGCGGCACTTATATTCGGCGGACTTGATGTTTTCCTGCTGCAGATTACGCCTTTCGGTAAAGATGTGTTTTCTCGTCTTTATCCGCCCGACGTAGTTATAACTACCGTTCCGGCAGGAGCTGTAGTAAGTATGAAAACCAAAGAGGGCGAAAAAATATTGAACAATGTTTCTTCGTCGTCTCCCATACCGGTACGTAAAGTGCTTCCGAGAGCTTATATTGTTTCTGCGTTAAAAGACGGCTTTAAGCCCGTACAGAGAGTCGTTCAAATAGAGAAAAATGATAAGGGTAAAAAAGTAAGAAAAGAAAAAATAGAAATAGTTTTTGATTTCGTTTTAAATGTTGATTCTTTCCCCAGAGGAGCAACTGTATTTATTGACGGTAATAAGTTCGGCGTAACACCTTGTAAAGTTCAGTTAATGGCAGGTGCGCACACCGTAAAACTTTCTATGGACGGTTTTGACGATTTGGGTTCCAATTCGGCGTCGGTCGGTGTGGACGGACAGTGTAATGTCGACTTTTCCAAAACATCCGTTGAAGAGATGTTCTCCGATGTCGACAGAAAATTCTGGGATTGCGAATTAAAAAATATCGACGGAGAAAATATTTTCAGTGTTAAAGGTACGATGTTTAAACGTGTCAAACTTGATTCCGACCCGAGTGGTATGATGGTGCATGTTCAGGGTGAAGATCAGCCCAGAGGTACGACGCCTTTGGATACTTTGTTTAAGATTGGCGAATATAAGATAAGATTGATGGATCCCAATGCTCGTTTCGGTGAAGCGGTAAAAACTTTTAATATAAGTGAAAAATCTGATCCGCATCTGTTTTTCAAACTTAATAAAATAGTTACTTTCCGAGTACGTTCCAAAGAGGAACCTGATGCGACGTTCTTAACTGCTGTTTCAATATATAACAAAAATTTCAGCATAAAGAAAGATATTTCTACTACAAAGCCTGTTAAGATTCCTTTACCTGTGGATATATATAATGTGGTGTTTCACGGTGATGATGAATATAAGTCATATACACTGACAGGCGTTGATATCAGTAAGACGAGTACCGTGCTTGGTGTTTTGGAATATGCAAACGTAGGTTTGACTTTTAAAATTAAATCCAAGTCAACCAATAACGCTTTGCAGAATGCCTTTATTTGGCAGGATAAAAAGATTCTCGGTAAAACGGACGGTAACGGTGTATTCAAACTCAACATTAAACCCGGAAAATATAAATTCAGAGTTATTGCCAAGAATTATGTTGAGCAGTCCGTTTCTGTGGATTTAATATCTGGAAGAAATAATGTAAAAGAAGTTATTCTTTCTCCTGAAGCGGTGGAAGAAAAACGTCCTGAACCTGTAGCGGAAAAAGAATCTCCTTTACTTGGTGCAATTACTGCTGCTCCGGCAGAAAACAAAGCTTCAGATAACAAAAAAGTCGTAAAAGAAGAAAAAAATAATTCCAAAGATAAGTCAAATGATTATAGTACTAAGGAACAGCAGGTAGTAGTTTGTCTTAATTGCGGTTATGTCAACACCGCACCTGCAGGTAAAAAACTCAGGTTCTGCGTAAATTGTGCAAAACCTTTGAAATAGAGGGGTTGCTTATTATGAAGAAAAAATTTTCCCTGTCTAAGTATTTTATATTTTTCGCTCTGTTGATGTGCGCAGGCATATTGGCAGCGAGGGCTGTTTTTGCCGCTACGGATAATATACCTAAGACAATAAACGTACAGGGAAGACTTACTACGGATTCCGGACAGCCTGTTACCGGGAGCAAAGAGCTGAAATTTGATATTTATAAAAGTGATAAATCTACCAAGGTAATTGATACTATAACAACAACCGTTACTTTGGATTCCGATGGTCTGTACAATACAGATATTTCCGTCGGGGATGTAGATTTTAATAATCAATATTATTTCAAAATTACAATAAACAATGTTGAATCTTCAATAAATCCTTTTTCGTCCAGCCCTAATGCGTTTCATGCGTCCAGTTCCACATATACTTTAAATTTGATTACGCAGACTGACGGCGGTGATGCTCTTGTTGACGATAATTTTTACGGATATACCGGCGATAATGCCCATACGTATGCAATAAAAGTTGACAGTTCTACATATGCGGTTAATGCCGGTTCCATAACATCTTTGGGGGCAAGCGGTTATGTTTGGGGAATGACTGATGAAACTACACAAGGATGGATGTCTCCGGGAAGTTTGGATATTCCTCTTGCAACTGATGACAAAATAGGTGGTATTAAAACAGGAACGGATACCGGATTAACACTCGATTCCGATACATCTTCAGCTACTTACGGAGTATTAAGTGTCAGTCCTGCAACTATATCCGTTATCGGCGGGGTTATTGTTCCGACAACTGGCGGATTAACTGTGGCATCTAACGGTAATATAGGACTAAATTTAAATAATGATAGTGGATTATATTTGGATGACGCATCTTATAAATTAACTGTTTCAACGGCAGGAGCTTCAAATTTCGGAGCAGTAAAGATAGGGGATAATATAACTGTAAATGCAGGTGTAATTAGCGTACCTGCTGCAGGAACATCCTCTTACGGAGTAGTGAAACTTGAAGATTCTTTAAGCTCTTCAAGTACAAATGCTGTTCAAAGTAAAACTATATATGAAGTAATAAGCAGTACATATAATGCGTTGGTATCGAATATAAGGAGCAAGGGAAGTGAGACGTTGCCTGTATATTTTGATGCAAGCGGGGTAGCAAAGACGATAACGAGCTACGAGGGCAATGC
>CAJOJJ010000043.1 GCA_905234925.1 uncultured Endomicrobiia bacterium | reverse complement strand
CACTTCCCTCGCTGATCTTTCCCCGGATACTGGTCCGGATCCCATGCTCTTTTAAGAAAACACCGGTACCTACGGTAGCTTCAATATTAAATCCAAGCTCGTAGAACCGCCGGATCAACGGCAGCGCCTCCTCCTTGTCCTCATCCGCCAGCGTTACCATGACGGTTCCGTATTCCTTCATTTTGACCCCCGAAGCCTGCAGCGCCTTATACAAGGCGCGCTTCAGACTCCTGTCATACCCGATCGCCTCGCCGGTCGATTTCATTTCCGGAGAAAGATACGCATCCATTCCGCTTAATTTTTCAAAAGAAAACGCAGGTGCTTTTACATAGTGAAAATCCTTTTCAGGCAATACCCGATCGGCATACCCCTGACGGGCAAGATCTTCTCCGAGCATCACTTTTATGGCGATGTCCACAAGGGAAATGCCGGTGGATTTGGACAAAAACGGCACGCTCCTGGACGCTCTGGGATTTACCTCTATTATAAATACATTGTCATCCTTATCAACAATAAACTGAATATTAAATAATCCCACAATGCCGATCCCGATACCCAGTTTTCTCGTATACTCCCAAATGACGTTCTTTACATCCTCCGAAATGGAAAACGGCGGATATACGCTGATACTGTCACCGGAATGCACCCCGGTACGTTCGACAAGCTCCATGATCCCCGGCAAAAAGACGCTTTTCCCGTCACAGACCGCATCAACCTCCACTTCCCTGCCGACAATATATTTATCCACAAGAACCGGACGATCCTTATCCACTTCCACCGCGTTTTTCAGATAGGTGGTAAGGCTTTCTCTGTTTGCCACGATCTCCATAGCGCGGCCGCCGAGCACAAAGGACGGTCGTACCAGCACCGGATATCCTATTTCTTCTGCAACGGCTAATGCTTCTTTTACGGAAGATACTGCTTTACTTGCAGGGATAGGTACATTTATTTCTTTCATTTTTGCGGCAAACAAATCTCTGTTTTCAGACATTTCAAGAGAATCTACCGTTGTACCTAACACTTCAACACCGTATTTCTGCAATACTCCCGATTTATGTAATTCTATAACGCAGTTCAAGGCAGTTTGTCCGCCGAAACTTGATATTATTCCTACAGGTTTTTCCTGTTCGATAACTTTCTGAACCCAAAACGGGGTAACGGGATACAAATAAACTTTTTTATCTATATCGGAATTTGTTTGAACTGAAGCAATATTAGGATTAACTACGATAACTTCAAGGTTTTCTTCTTGAAGGGCTTTTACGGCTTGAGAACCGGAATAGTCGAATTCCCCCGCTTGCCCGATGGATAATGCACCTGAGCCAAGCAAGATTACTTTCTGTTTTTTGTTATTTTTAGGTTTTAAAGAATTTATTATCATAAAAATTTTCTCCGAAAATATTTAGCTGATAAGATTGGACGAAAAACTTTGTTTTTCTTAGCTGAGTAGCTGATAAGTTTATAACAAACTATGAACTATAGATTATTCTTTAAACTTTTTCAGCTTATCACCTTCTCAGCTTATAAGCTATTAATAAACTCCGTAATTATCCATCCCGTATCATTAGGACCGCTTGAGGCTTCCGGATGGAACTGAACCGACATAAACGGTTTTGTTTTATGTTTTATTCCTTCAACACCTTTATCGTTTGCATTTTCAAACCATAAGTTCCAATCTTTGCCGATAGTTGCAGCATCGACGGTATAACTGTGATTTTGGCTGGTCATAAATGCTTTTTGTTCCGGTATTATAAATACAGGCTGATTATGGCTTCTGTGTCCGTAAGGCATTTTCTTTATTTTTGCACCGCTTGCAAGCGATATTATCTGATGTCCTAAACATATACCCAAAACAGGTTTGTTCCCGTTCAATAAGGTTTTTACTCGTTCTACAAGGTCGCCTGTGTTTCTCGGGTCTCCCGGACCGTTGCTTATCAGCCAGCCGTCAGCTTCTACGGTAGAAAAATCCGTATTCCAAGGAACAAGTTCTATTTGGCAGCCTCTGTCAACGAGCATTCTTAAAATGTTCCATTTTACACCGCAGTCAACAACGGCAACTCTCTTTTTGCCTGTACCGAAAACTTTTCTTTCTTTTGTTGATACCGTCGGCATAAGGTTAAATTTTGACGGATCTATATATTCATCTTTTTTGAAATTTTCTATGAAAGGAAACTTCTTTATAGTATTTTCTTTTTTGCAGCCTTCGGGAACTATCCAGCCGAAAAGGTTTCTGGTGTTTCTTATAGTTTGAACTAAATATCTTGTATCAATTCCCATAATTCCGGGAACTTTCTGCTCTATCATCCATTGTTCTAACGGTATCATACTTCCGTAATGATAACTTTCATCAAAAATCTCAGAGACTATAATTCCCTGAGTTTTTATTGAAGAACTTTCATGTCCGAATGAAGTTAAAAAATTGTTGTCTGTAAGTTTTGGAACGCCGTAATTTCCTATAAGGCAGAAACTGAAAACAAGTATTTGTCCGATATATGACGGATCCGACATTGATTCGCTGTAACCGAGCATTCCGGTATTAAACACCATTTCCCCGCTTACTGCAGCATCGTAGCCGATAAGTTTGCCTTCAAACTTCATACCGTTTGACAATTCTAAAGTTGCTTTTTTTCTCTTCATGATTAAAATCCTATTCAAACTGTGAGATTACCGATTACGAATTTCAGGAATGACAGACTGTTTGTTCTGTCGTTATGCTGTTCTCATCCTCTCAGCTGAGTGGACAAAGTTCGCGGCTCAGCTTCTCAGCTAAAAATCTCTTTGCGATTTTTAGCTAAACATTTTTATTATCGTTTTGGCTATTTCGTTTATTGTTCGCCCCGAATCCATTGCTTTTTTCCTTAAGTTATTATAGGCACTTTTTTCGTCCATTTTGAACTTATTCATAAGTAAACCTTTCGCTATATCAACATTTTTTCTTTCTTCTATTTGATGTTCAAGGTCACTGACTTTTTTCTCGATATCGTGAATTTTATGTGACATTCTGACGGCAAGTTCCGTAGTATGTACCAAAACTTGTTTGTTAATAGGTTTTGTTATACAGAAAATGTCGGTGGAATCTTTTTTTAGTTCGTCTATATTGTCGCTTTGTGACGGAGTTGCAAGAATTATTGTCGGGCAAATTTTCAACTCTTTCATTTTTAAGGCAAGCTCATAACCGTTCATATCTTCCAAAGAATAATCGGTTAACAAAATATCGGGAAACATTTGTGTTGCCTGTCTGATTGCTTCGTTACCGGAATTTGCCGTATAATTAATTGAAAATGTATTTACGGATAATGATAGAAGAGCTTTTATTTCTTCAGCCTGTTTTTGAGAACATGCTAACAACAGATTGGTTTTATTCATAAAAGTACCTCCTATCAACTGATAAAATTTTACATAAAAATAAAGGGGCTTAAAACGATTTATTAATTAAGCCCCTTTGCCGTTTTTATTCATAAAGTTTCTTTTGATTATACTACTTTATTTTTACCTTGTCAATGAGAAAAATAGCTTGAAACTTTATACTGCAGATTCTCCTTCTTCGCCGGTTCTGATTCTGATAACTCTTTCTACGGGATAAACGAAGATTTTTCCGTCGCCGATATCGCCCGTTCTGGCATTTTTAATAATTACATCAATAACTTTATCGACTAACTCATCTTTTACGACCACTTCAATTTTGGCTTTCATAATAAAATTTACACTATATTCTTTACTTCTGTAAATTTCTTTATGTCCACCCTGATTACCAAACCCTTCTACATTTGACTTTGTCAGCCCATTAACGCCTATTTCCGTAAGAGCATTTTTAATATCTTCTACGATGTAGGGTTTTACTATGGCACATACCTTTTTCATATTATTTCTCCTTTGATTATTTATTGCGACTTATCTTTTGAATTTCTACTGTGTTGCAGCTCGCCTCATGTACCTTGTTCAGTTGTACACATCGGCTCGCTATCGCCTTGTATAAATTCAAAATCTTTCGTCGCGTTGAAAATCACAAATTATATTATTGTGATTTTCAATTTGTATTTTTGCTAATTGCCGTTTTGTCGTTTATTGTACATTGTACATTATACATTGTACATTGCCGTTAGAAGCGGTAGCCGCTTTCGCCGTGCTGCGACAAATCCAATCCCTGCAATTCCTGTGTATGTTCTACTCTTAAACCCATAAAATTATCAATAATTTTAAGTATTATAAACGATACTATAAAAGAATAAGCTATGGTTGCCAAAACACTTATTGTTTGAATTTTTAAAAGTTCCACTCCGCCGTTTGCTCCGTCGGGGTTTACCAATGTTGTTGCAAATATTCCGGTAAGAATTGCACCTGTAATACCACCCACACCGTGAACACCGATAACATCCAAAGAATCGTCATAGCCGAATCTTTCTTTTAAATTAACGGCAAAGAAACATACCACACCGCCGGCAATACCGATAAACAGAGCCGATATAGGAGTAACAAATCCCGCAGCAGGAGTAATAGCAACAAGCCCTGCAACTGCACCCGATACCGCACCCAAAACGGTAGGTTTTCCTCTGTACAACCATTCAGCAATCATCCAAGCAAGCAGTGCGGCACCTGCAGCAATATGCGTAACGACAAATGCCGAAACTGCAAGCCTCGAAGCTGACAATGCACTTCCCGCATTAAAACCGAACCAGCCTATCCATAATATTGAAGCTCCAATAAATGTAATCGGCAAGTTGTGAGGAGGCATTGCTTCTTTTTTATATCCTGATCTTGTTCCCAGTATCAATATTGCAGCGAAAGCAGAAGTTCCCGAAGCAATATGAACAACTAATCCTCCTGCAAAATCAAGCCCGCCTAAATTTCCTATCCATCCACCCTGACCCCATACCCAGTGAGCTATCGGACAATAAACTATTGTCAGCCAAACAGCAATAAATACAATAAAAGATTTAAATTTAAATCTTTCCGCAAAAGCACCCGTAATAAGTGCCGGAGTTAATACAGCAAACATCATCTGAAATGCCATATACAATTGATGCGGTATTGTTGATGAATATGTCGGAGCAGGTTCCAAACCTACACCGTCTAAGAACGACCATTTTAAACTGCCTATCAAATGCCCTATGTCAGGACCAAATGCCAAACTGTAACCGTAAAGCATCCAAATAACCGTTGCAATACCTAAAACAACAAAGCTCTGCATCAACATACCCAAAACATTTTTGCGTCTAACCATACCGCCGTAAAATAATGCTACTCCCGGCGTCATTACCATAACAAGTGCAGCACAAATAAGTATAAATGCCGTATCCGCACTGTTTACTTTGTTTACAACAGCTTGTTCTGTCTCTGTTCCTGAAATTTCTTGTGCATATATCGGAGAAAATATGCAGAATGAAATTAAAAACAGAAACATAATTGCTAACATTTTTTTCATTTCTTTATCCCCCTTTTTTTATCTTCCTTCTTTCGCCGTCATTGCGAGACCGCTTTAGCGGTCGTGGCAATCCAGTGTCTTTCTTCTGTCATACCGCACTTGATGCGGTATCTCTTTCTTTTTTTGTCATCTTGAGCGAAGTCGAAAGATCTCGTCGTTTTAAAAAAATAAAGTCTGAAAGATTTTTCTTTCAGACTCCTTTGCCTTTATTAATTATTATAATGTGTAATTAAAATAACAAATTTTAAAAAATAAAAGATGCTTAAAGATTTCCATCCTTAAGCACCTTTGCTAAATTCTGTATTAATTTGATATTTAGATTATATAACAAAAAAAGTTTATTGTCAAATAAAATATATCTTTTCTCGAGATTGAAAAAAAATAAAAAATTTGATAAAATCTTTTGGAGTTTAGTGCAGACAATAAAATAATTATGAGGTTTTTATGAAATTTGCGAATTTATATTTAAGGCTTTTTATCAATACCGATTTACAAAAAGACATTTTATTTTTAAAGAGTATAGAACTTTTTAAAGAATTAAGCATTTTACAATTAAAAAAAATGTTGGCTATTATGTATAAAAAAACTTATATTAAAAAAGAAGTTATTTATAAGAAAGGGCAAGAAGCAAATTTATTTTGTATTGTTAGATCCGGGAAGATAGAGTTAGATGATGAAACAAACAAACAAATTATCCAAAAAAGAGAATTGTTTGGCAAACAATATGTTTTTAACGATAGTGAAGTTTATACTAACACAGCAACAGCAATGGAAGACAGTGTATTATTTTTAATGCATAAATCAGATTTTGAATTGTTGTTGGAAAAAGATAAAATGGGATTTAATATATTTAAAAGAATATTAAAAATGCTTTATGAGATAGAAAAAAATGAAAGATAACAGAGTAACAAAAATTTTTATTGTTTCAATTTTGTTGTTGTTTTTTTTGCTTGGGATGCTTTATGTATCAAGACAAATTATTACACCGTTTATCGTTGCGGGATTAATCTGCTATATACTTTCCCCCATAATAAATAAAATTATGTTGTTGGGTGTTCAACGGTGGGTTGCCGTTACGTTATTAACATTATTTATTTTGGCAGGATTAGTTTTTGTTATAACTTCATTAGTCCCGGTTATAACGGCAGAAATAAATTCTCTTACAAAGAACTATCCGAAGTATGAAATACTTGTTAAAGAAAAGTGTGTTGCTGTTGCCGAGAAAGTTCCTGTTTTGAAAAAATATACCGATAAAATTACGAATACGACGGAAAAATCCGAAAATGGGGTTATAGATTTGGCGGTAAGCAAACTGGGAACATTGCCAAAGCATATAGCATCGGTGGTATCTACAATAACGGTTATAATTTTAATACCGATAATAACTTTTTTTATGTTGTTGGGTGTAGGTAAATTTAAAGAGTCAATTATTCAAATTCTTCCGTCAAAATATGTTGAGTTTGTTATATCGTTTATATATGAGATAAATTTTGTTTTGGGCGGATATATTAGAGGGCAGATTATTGAAGTTTTTTTTATAGGAATAGCAACAACTTTGATTTTATTAAGTTTTGGTGTTAAATATGCACTGATAATAGGCGTTGTTTCCGGTGTGTTTAATATTATTCCTTATCTTGGACCTGCAGTAGCTATGGTATCCGGTGTTCTTGCAACGGCTATAGAGTATAAGTCGATTACAATGGTTTTAGAAGTTTTTATCGCATTGGAAATTGTACAGCAGATAGACGGTCATGTTGTGCAGCCTTTAATCGTTGGTAAGAATGTAAATTTAGGTCCCGTTACTATGATTTTTGCTTTATTGTTTGGTGCAAATATTGGTGGAATTCTTGGAATGCTTATTGCTGTTCCTGCATTTGCTATATTTAAGAATATATGTATCATATTTATGAACAGGTACAGAAAATCTTTATTAAATCAAAAAATATCTTAATTACTTATCTGTGATTTTTGAAGGATAAATCCCGTCGAAACAGGCACAACAGAAATTTGTTATATCATGTTCGTCGGTACAGCAAGCTTTTTTCATATTATCGATATTCAAAAATGTTAAACTGTCCACATTCAGAAATTCTTTAATTTCTTTGTTGCTTTTTACTGCAGAAATCAATTTATCTTTATTAGGAGTATCTATCCCGTAAAAACACGGGGATATTACCGGCGGGCAAGATAAGGCGAAATGTATTTCCTTTGCCCCTACATCACGCAAAATTTTAACAATTTTTTGTGCAGTTGTTCCCCTCACTAAAGAATCATCTATAAGAACAATTTTTTTACCGCAGATAACATCTTTTATTGGGAACAATTTTAATCGTGCAGTTATTTCTCTCATCTTTTGAGAAGGTTTTATAAAACTTCTTCCTACATAATGGTTTCTTATAAATCCTGTTTGAAATTTTATTCCGGACTCTTCGGCAAAACCTTGTGCGGAAAATATTCCCGTATCCGGAACAGGAACAACAATATCGGCATTGATATCTTTCATTTGTTTGGCAAGATATTTGCCCATCTGAACCCTTGCATTTTTAACACTTTTATTGCATAGTATACTGTCCGGTCTTGAAAAATATACCTGCTCGAAAATACAAAATTTTTCTTTTTCCTTTTTATCAAGAGAAATATCTTCAATAATTTTACCGTTTTCTATTACGATAACTTCCCCGGGATTAACATTTCTTACAAACATTCCCCCTGCAGCATCTATTGCAGAAGTTTCTGAAGCAAGTATATAAGAATTATCTTTCTGTCCGAGAACAAGCGGTCTGAATCCGAACGGATCGCGAACACCTATCAATTTGTTGCCGATAATAAAAATGAGAGAATATGCTCCTTCAAGTCTGGCTACAGAGTTTTTTATCAGTTCTCCTGCAGAAAACCCCCTGTTTTTTGCAACAAGATGTGCAACTATTTCCGTATCGGAAGTATGGTTAAATATTGAACCGCCTTGAGCAAGTTCTTTTTTTATTGTTTCGCAGTTAGTTATATTTCCGTTGTGTGCTACTGCAATATTACCATGAATACAGTTAAAAACAAACGGCTGAGCATTTAACAATGTGCTTTCGGAATGAGTGGAATAGCGGACATGTCCTATAGCAGTTTTTCCTGTCAAAGTATTTAAAACTTTTTCTTTAAATATTTGCGAAACCAGTCCCATAGATTTATGGGTGATGTAGTTTATTCCATCGTTGTTTGATGTTATTCCTGTGGACTCTTCCCCTCTGTGCTGTAATGTCAAAAGCCCAACAAATACAAACATTGAGGCGTTGTCTATGTTCTCAATACCAAAAATTCCACACATATTTATTTCTCCTTCAAAATATAAAAGAGGCTTAAAGAATTACTCCTTAAGCTCCTTTGCTTATATCAATATTTAATTATAAATTATAAACTATAAATTATAAATTGTCTTTTATCTGTCATTCCCGAGTGTCTCTGTCGGGAATCTCGGCGTTGTTACTAAAATCAGAAAGGTGCTTAAAGAAATAACCTTTAAGCACCTTTGCTAAATTAATATTTAAATTATACAATAATTATACAACAAATTTTTTCCTTTGTCAAAATTTTATTTTCAAATCTTTTCGTAAATTTCTTGTATTTTCAAATATCTCATCAAAAATATTCATTGCAGTTTTTTTATTTATTTCTGTTTCTTTTGCTACAACAAAAATATCTTCTTTCGTCGGTATTCCCTTACCTGCAACTGTTGTTGTATGTTGATTATTAAAACCTGTGGAATAAACTAAATCGTAAGCAGGTGATAAAATCCATTTGTCGTCTTTATACAAGAATGAAAAATTTTTACTGTGGTCATCGTTGTTATAAGTTAAAATATTAAAAACCATTAACCTAAACATTTCTACAGCCTGAGAAATATCTTTAGTAAGTTGTAAAGTTAAATTTATCAAATCTATATAATCCAATGACGGCAATCTATGGCTTGCATAGAGTAACCCTGCCGCAGAGTGCATATGTATTTTTTTATTTTTATCTCTGTCAAATCGTTTTACGGCAAAATATTTTTTTTCAATAAGTTTTGTTTCCGGCATATTGATAGAACATTTTTTTGCAACAGTTGAATACAGGTATTCTATTTCGCCGATGTTTTTTATGTCCTGCGATGACGGAAATTTTACAATCCAATCTTCATTGTCTATTTTTATACAAACTTTAGGTCTTGCTCCTCCGGAAGAACCACCTTTAGCAACAAGTGCAGCCAAATCTCCTGTATAATCTTCATTTAATATTTTTTTAACTTCTTTTGCCAAATAATTTATATCTGTATTTTTGCTGTCTTCATATAAGTTGTTTTGCGGTTTGTAGGTCAAAGCTCCTTTCCCGTTATCGCCTACAATACTTAATCTGTCAAGAATTGTTACTGTAGATAAATCAATTCTATTGTTTATTAAAAATCTGTCTATAAGGAGTTGTCCCCATCCGTCGGGAAGCGAATCATTAAATACACCGAACATCCCATTAAAAGGCTCCTGTTTCGCAACAAACACACCTTGCTTTAACGGAAGATAAAAGGGTGAAATTGAAAAACTGGTTTCCCTGGGATATACCGATTTTCTTTCCGGCATGGCGGAGGG
>CAJOJJ010000042.1 GCA_905234925.1 uncultured Endomicrobiia bacterium | reverse complement strand
TTTCTACCGGATCTCCGGCATCACGCAAGTCAACAAAATTTGTTCCTTTTACAACTCTGCCGGCATTGACATCCAAACAAGGAATTACTCTAATTGCTACCATTTTATGTCCTCTATAACAGCTGTATATTATCCAAATACAGATTTCTCACACTCGCTATGTTCGGTTCGAAATGACAATTTTTATTTTGTCATCTCGAGCGAGTAATCACGCAGTGATTACGACGAGATATCTGTCATTTTGTCTCTCAAGATTTTTCTACAAAATTTTTTAAAATCTGTAACCCGATATCGGAACTTTTTTCCGGATGAAACTGACAACCCCACACATTATCTTTCGCAACAGATGAACAGAAATCTATCGAATAATTAGTTGTAGTTGCAATACAATTTTTATCTGACGGCTTACAGAAATAAGAATGAACAAAATACACATAATCGCCGTCGTTAATATTTTTATACATTTCTTTTGCGCTTTTGTTTTCTTTAGAAATAAAAATTTTATTCCAACCCATATGCGGAATAATTAATTTTTCATTTTCTTTAGGAACAAATTTTTCAACACTGCCCTCAATAATATTTAGGCCTTTATGTAAACCGTCTTCATAGCTTTCCGAAAACAACAGCTGAAAACCAAGACATATTCCCAAAAACATTTTATTTTTTGCGATATGTTCTTTTATTGCAGTATCAAAACCTTTGTTGTTAATTATCTTAATTGCCGGTTCAAATGCGCCTACACCGGGAAGAATAATCGCGTTGTAGTTTTCGACTTGATTTGCTTCAGTAATAATATCAACATCAGCTCCGCAAAGTTCCACCGCTTTTGATACGCTTCTCAAATTGCCCATTCCGTAATCTATCACTGCTGTTCTTGAATTCATTGGTTATTACCTAATTTTTTTCTTTTATTTTCCAATAGCCAAATATTTTGTACTCCGGATTAGGTATTATTATACTATTTTTTTGAAAAATGATAAAGAAAAAATTTTGTCATAAGTTATTTTCTTGTTGATAAAAATTTTTACTTGTGGTATAATTAAATTATAATAACTTAATATTTAATGTTTTTGGAGTCCGAAAGGACACCTTTTGTGAAAGCAAAAGAATTAGCAATCCAAAAGCATCCGTTATAGGAATATTTAATTGAGACTAATTACCTCAGTTTTTTATTCCAAGCATTCATTAACCCCTCGTGGGTTATTGAATCACGGCTGTTTATTCTGTGTGTTTGCTAATTCACAAATAAATCAGCCGTTATTTTTTTGCTATGGAAAAATAACTGCTGACAGCCGAACGTTGCATAAACAAAAGCACTCCTTTCATAAAAATCCAAAATGACGAGCGTAGCGATGTCATCTCGAACCGAAACAATACGTAGTGTTGTAAAGTGTGAGAGATCTGTCGTTTACGTTCAATAAAAAAAACAAAAGGAGAAATGCTATGAAAACTCTTGAAAAACAACAAAAATGTACAATGTATAATGTACAACGTACAACAAACGGCAACGACCAAAACAGGTCGTCATTGCGAGCCGACGAAGTCGGCGTGGCAATCCAGCGTCGTTGCAGTTCGTCTGTCATTCCCAAAATTGACATTCCTGTCATCTCAAGTGAGCGAAGCGACGAGAAATCTGCAGTTTGTTCTGTTAATGTTAATAACACACCTCTTAGTCGTGCCGCCTTTACTCTCGTAGAACTTGTAATCACAATTGCAATCGTAATTATCTTGTCGGTAATTTCAGTCCCGATTTATAGGGGGTATGTTGATAAAGCAAAAAAAAGTGAAGGATATGCTTTACTTGGAGCAATACTTTCGGCACAAAAAGCATATTATTCAGAATATGGGAATTTTTTAGTTGATGGATTGGGCGGTGTTGGCTGGACACATTATGATAATATTTTAGGTATTGATGCTCGTGGCAACAAATATTTTACTTATTTCTATACTGGTGGATATAATGGTGTCGACAAAGAAAAATATTACTTTTATGCAGGAGGATTAATACCTAAAGATTTAAGAACTAATAATTATTTGAGTTTAATTTTGATATATGACATAACTACAGGTGCTACACTCTTGGAGGGATCTGGCTATTAATTAAAAATAAATAAAAAATTTTAAGCCGGGCGGATTCACATAGCAAGTTCGACAAAAAGGCAAAATTATTCTCGCAAAATTTTGCTCCCGGCTTATAAAACAAATGCAGTAAAAGCTTTTGTATTTAGACAAGGCGACAGCGAGCCGAACATCGAGATCCCCGACAGAGACACTCGGGGATGACAGAAAAGAAAATTTAATTTTATCACTAAATATAACAACACAGAAAAAAACGAAAGATTTGTAAGTGAGACGAAGAATTTTCGAGCCACCAAAGATAAAATTTATATCAATCAAAATAATTTAACGACACAGAAAAAACTTCAAAGTTTGTGACGAAATTAAGAAACTCGCAAACGCGGTGTACGTAAGTGTTAACGGTACATAAGTTTGCGAGTTTCAATATTGTAGTCCAAAATTTGCTGTTTTTTCG
Source organism: uncultured Endomicrobiia bacterium (assembly GCA_905234925.1). Taxonomy (GTDB): domain Bacteria; phylum Elusimicrobiota; class Endomicrobiia; order Endomicrobiales; family Endomicrobiaceae; genus Ruminimicrobiellum. The sequence goes on along the minus strand of CAJOJJ010000042.1, from coordinate 12,326 downwards.
CTGTGAATATAACTTTATTTTTATTATTCGACGGTGACGGATTTGGCCAAATTCCTCGGCTGATCAACATCACAGCCTTTCATTACTGAAACATAATATGCGAAGAACTGAAGCGGTATCACGTTTATCAAAGGAGAAAGATACTCTTGAGTTGAGGGAACGAAAATTTGATAGTCGGAGTTCTTGATAATTTCAGTATTGTCTTTATTGGCTATTGCAATAATCTTGGCGCCTCTTGCTTTAGCCTCTTCAATATTACTTAAAATTTTTTCATATACTTTACTGTCGGTGGCAATAACCATAACCGGCATAGTCTCATCAATTAGAGCTATCGGTCCGTGTTTCATTTCGCCGGCAGGATATCCCTCCGCATAAATATAAGAAATTTCTTTCAATTTCAATGCTCCCTCAAGAGCAATTGGATAATTGATATTTCTTGCAAGATAAATAAATTGTTTGGTATTGTGAAAAAGTTTCGCAATATCTTTAATATTATCGGCAAGGTTGAGTGTTTCCGCAATTTTAGTCGGAATATCTCTTAAGCCCGCAATGAATTCCGCCAACTGTTTTTTGGATATTGTTCCTTTCTTATCCGCCATAAACATTACAAGCAGATACAGTGCCGTTAACTGACCGGTAAAAGCTTTTGTCGAAGCAACACCTATTTCCGGTCCGCAGTGAGTATATAGAACGTAGTCCGCTTCTCTGCTGATGCCGGAACCTACAACATTACATATTGCAATAGTCTTGGACTTTTTTTCTTTTGCAAGTCTCAACGCTGCCAAAGTGTCCGCAGTCTCTCCCGACTGAGAAATGAAAATCGTCAGAACTTTATCGTCAATGACAGGATCGGCATATCTGAACTCCGAAGCTATATTAATTTCAGTCGGAATCTTTGTAAAATTTTCAAACAAAAATTTTGCGGTAAGCCCGGCATGATACGATGTACCGCAAGCAACTATGCAGATTCTTGAAATTTTCAATAAGTCTTCTTTTGTAAGTCCGACGGACTGCAGAATAATTTTATTTTCTTCGTCGGAAATTCTTCCTCTGAAAGTATCTTGTATGGTTTGTGTCTGCTCGTAAATTTCTTTAAGCATAAAGTGCTTGTATCCGCCTTTTTCCGCTTGCAAAGCATTCCACAAAACTTTTTGAGATTTTCTCTCCACCGGATTGCATTGTTCATCAAATATTTTTACGCCGTCTTTTCTGATTTGTGCGGTGTCGCCGTTTTCCAAAAATATTACATCTTTTGTATAAGCCAACAACGCAGAAACATCTGAAGCTATAAAATTTTCCTCTTTGCCAAGACCTATCACAAGCGGAACATCCTTTCTGGCCGTTACCACTTGAGATTTATCGTCGGCACATATTGCACAAAGCGCATATGCACCGCGTATCTCTTTAAGTGCGGATTGCACGGCATCAAGAAGGCTTGATTTTTCGTTATAATACTTTTCAATCAAATGAGCTACAACTTCCGTATCCGTTTCGGACGCAAATGTATGCCCCTCTTGCTGTAATTTATTTTTTAAAGAAATATAATTTTCTATTATTCCGTTGTGTACTACAACTATCTTACCGCTGCAGTCGGTATGGGGGTGAGCATTTTCTTCGCTCGGTTTACCGTGAGTTGCCCATCTGGTATGCCCTATTCCCAAATTGCCGAAAATCTTGTTGGAGTTAAGATTTTCTTTTAAATTAACCAGTTTGCCGACACTTCTTCTGCGTTCTATTTTTCCCTCGCCGATAACGGCAATTCCGGCAGAGTCATAACCTCTATACTCGAGTTTTTCCAAACCGTTATAAATCACGTCAACGGCGTTTTTGTTTCCAACGTAACCTACTATACCACACATATTTTTACCCCAATGTATAATGTACAATGTACAATGTATAATTGTAAATTATAAATTATAAATTATAAATTGTTGTTTTAATATTATAGCAAAATAGAAAGAAAATAGAAAGAAAAACTTTGTCTAACTGTTTTAAATTTTGTAGAATAATTTGTTATGGAACAATTCAAGCGGACAGAATTATTACTTGGCAAAGATAAAATGGAAAAAATTTTCAATTCAACCGTCGCTGTTATCGGGCTTGGTGCTGTTGGCGGCTTTGCGCTTGAAATTTTGGCAAGGGTCGGGGTAGGTTGCCTTGTTATTTTCAAATATCAACAGACAAATTCTTGCAACTCACTCTTCAATAGGTATAAAAAAAACCGAACTTGCAAAAAAAAGAATATCGGATATAAACCCTAACTGTAAAGTAAAAATATTTGATACTTTTGTAAACACAGACACACTGCCCACAATATTTGCAACTAAACCGGATATCGTGATAGATGCAATCGATTCTTTCAATCCAAAATTGAGGTTAATTGAATATTGTTATAAAAACAATATAAAAATCATTTCTTCTATGGGTGCCGCTTTAAAAACGGATCCGTTTTCCATAAAATATGCGGATTTATTTGAAACTCATCACTGCAAGCTGGCTGAAAGACTGAGAGGAGATTTACGCAAACTGGGCATATCCTCCGGCGTGCCTTGTGTGTTTTCCGAGCAGTCTCCGCAGATAAAGCCTATTCCTCTTCCGAAAGATGAACAGAAAAATTTCGGCAAGAACGGCGGTCCGAAAATTCTCGGCTCAACGCCGGTAATTACAAGTATATTTGGAATTTTATTGGCGAATAAAGCGATTGAAAAAATCGTATAACGATTTTTAGCTGAAAAGCTGAAAAGTTGATGACAGACAAACGACAAAGACGCTGAATTGCCACGAAAATGCTTCGCCTTTTCTCGCAATAACGACACTTCAGTTTATTAGGTTATAAGGTTATTAGGTTATCAGGTTATAAGTTTGTTTTATAGTGTATTAGGTTATCAGGTTATTAGTTTTTTGTAGTTTGTCGTTAAACTTATAAGCTTATAACCTTATAAGATCATAAACTAAGAAAATAGCGGAGCGATTTTCTTGTATATTTTTTCGGCAACCAACTTGTAACCTTCCGAATTAGGATGAACAAAGTCGGAGAAGAGTTCTCTTCTGCTCCAAATTTCATTTAATATCCCGTCAATGAAGTGAACTTTTTTATTTTCCGCAACAGATTTAAGCAAATGATAAGTATCGTTTAATTCACTGTCTTCCGGAGAAGCCACAACTACAACCGCCCCGGCAGAAACAAGTTTATCAACAATCTGTTCCATATTTCTTTTTGTCTGCACTGCAGGAAGCTGCCGAAAAAAATCATTTGCACCGAATTCCACAATAACTATTGACGGAGATTTTGAAATATATTTCAAGACATCGTCTATTCTGCGCAGTCCGTCGGCGGAAGTATCGCCGTTAACACCCAAATTTATTACGGGGCAGCTAACCGTTTGCTGCAAGTAGTAAGGATAGCTTTTCCCGTCGGATGCGCCATATCCCTTTGTCAGACTGTCGCCGAAACAAACGATTTGCAGATTATCTTGATTGGAATTTTTTCTGTTGCAAGCGGAAAGAATAAAAATTAAAGCTATTGAAACCAATAATAAAAAATATTTTTTCATATTTTACGGCAATTTATTATATTCTTCGTCGGAAACTTCTTCCAGCCATTCGGTTGATGCGTTTTCTGCAGGAACGGACAACGCAATGTGCGTAAACCAGCTGTCTTTTGCCGCTCCGTGCCAGTGTTTAACTTCCGGCGCAATATTTACAACATCACCTTTTTTCAATTCTCGAGGTTCTTTATTCCATTCTTGATACCAGCCTCTGCCCTCGGTAACTAAAAGAATCTGTCCGCCTTTATGGTGTATGTGCCAATTGTTTCTGCACTTAGGTTCGAATGTTACGTTGGAAATATGGACTTGCTCTTTGCTTAAAGGCTGTAAATAACTTTGACCTACAAAATATTTTGCATATGCGGTGTTAGGCTCTCCGAGCCCGAAAACGGGTTGATTGGCACTTTTGGACATTTTTAATATTTCGTCTATCTGACCTTGATTTAATCCGGTATTTTTACCTATCTGAATATGTGCCAAAAGCTGCGATGTAACATCTTCCATTGAAGAAAGTGCAGCAATTGTAGTAATTTCTCTCTCTTGGTCGGTCAAAATTCCGCGCGAAAAAATATCCGCAAACAAATGTTCTTTCAAGTAAGCATCTATTGCCGGTGCGAAAGTATAAATTTCCCCTTTTACTTTTTTGCCGACAAGTTTTGTTTGTCTTTTCGTACCGAGTTTATTTTTATTTACGCTTTTATCCAGAGGTTCTCCCTCCGGACCTACCATATAAGCACCGTTTTTACTTTCTTCCATCAACACTTCGAGAGCATTTAAACTTCTCGGAAAACCGCAGTAAGCATACAGCTGAATCATCACTTCTTTTATTTCGTTAACCGTCATATCGTTCTTGGTGAGTCCGTCTTTAACGGCACTTTTCAAATTGTACAAATCACCGCTTGCCGTATAAGAGGCTATTAAAGCTATACTTTGCTGTTTGGGCGTCAAAAAAACTTTTGCAACTTCTTCATCGTCATCATCGTCATCCATTTCAGGAACATTTTTTGCCGTCAGCGTCCCGCCGAGAAATAAAAATGTCAACAACATTACGGACAAAAATTTTAAAAATTTCATTATTGCTGCTCCTTAAAAATTACTTTGTGATTTTATGCAAAAAGTTCTTTTGCTTTTTCTATCAATGCTACATAGTTCGTCTTACCGCTTCCCATTACCAACATTTCTTCAAGAACATTGATTTTTTTGGGAACAAATAAGTCGCTGTAGCCTTGAGCTTTGAAATCGGCACTGATTTCGCCGAAAGAGGTATTCGGTCTTGTAGTAAAAAGAACCAATTGTTCGCCTTTCTTTTCGTCGGGAATGGCAACAACGGCATGCTGATAATCTTTCCAAAGTTTTGAAATAGCTTCCTCAACGGCAGTTAAAGATACCATCTCGCCGGCTATCTTGGCAAAACGCTTGGCTCTGCCCTTTATGGTAATAAATCTGTCTTTATCAAAATCCACAATATCGCCCGTATCATACCATCCGTCTTGCGGCGGCTGAATTACGCCGGGCTTATCGGCTTTCAAATAACCGAGCATAACATTTTTACCTCTGACGACAAGTTTTTTACCGTCTTTTATTCCGGGTACTTCTTCAAGTCTAACCTCTATACCGGGGAAAATTCTGCCTACGGAACCTTTCTTATGATACATCGACGTATTTACGGAAAGAACGGGAGCCGTTTCAGTTGCACCGTAACCTTCCAAAAGACTGATTCCGAAATTTGTAAATAAATGTTTAATTGTTTCTTCTTTAACTTTTTCGGCACCGACAACTGCAACTCTAACGGAGTAAAAATCGTAGGCATGCGAGTTCTTGCCGTAACCGCTGAAGAATGTAGGTGTCGTAAACGTGACGGTTGAGTTGGTATCGTATATAAGTTCCGGAATAATTTTATAATGCAGCGGCGTAGGATAGAAAAATACTTTTACGCCTCTTGAAATAGGAAGTATCATTCCGCACGTAAACCCGAACGAATGAAATATGGGAAGTGCAATAAAAAAGCTGTCTTGAACGCTGAAAAACAATACGGAACTGATTTGATTCATGTTAGCTTGAATATTTTCGTGACTTAGCACAACACCTTTGGGTACGCCTTCGGAACCGCTGGTAAAAAGAACCACAGCGGGATCTTTAAAAGAAACAGAACCTTTTATTTTGTTATAATAATATCTCGGAAAGAAAGAAGCAAACAAACCGGTAAGCTTTTCTTTTAATGTTATTTCCTTTTTCAAATCTTCAAGATAAATAATATTTAAGCCTTCTTCTTCCATTGTTTTTATAAGTTCGGTAAAGCCGCCCTTTATAACAAACTGTTTGGATGTATATACGGTTTTTATTTCAGCCGTTTTACAGCAGGAAATCATATTTTTTGTTCCGGTAGAGAAGTTTAACATACACGGAACGATATTGAAAGCTTCAAATCCGTAAACCGCAACAACTGCAGCAACGGCATTAGGCAGCAATACACCCACAAACTCTTTCTGTTTGGAATGCTTTGCAAACTGTTTTCCCAATACAAACGCCGCAGTTAAAAGCTGTCCGTAATTTATGGGATTTCTCGCTATATCTTCAACGATTTTTTTTCTTCTTCCGACAAAATTTTTGGCATCAATCAAAGACTCAAACAAAGTTTTATCGTATCTTAACGAATTATACTTCGCATCCGTCATAATATCAAAAAGCTGTTTTATGATTTCTTTTTTTCTTTCTTCACCTTTTAAATTTTTGTCCACATTAAGCTTGGTAGGTTTAAAAATATTTAAAGAAACTTTCGCTCTGGGACGAACTTTAAATTTGCTGCCGAAATATGAAAAAATGGTATATTGTGTTCCCTCTATGTATATGGGAACTATACTTGCATCGGTCTTATCGGCAATCATAGCCGGACCGGGATAAATTTTCATCATACTTCCGGTGGTAGTAACACGTCCCTCCGGATAAATAACAACCTTGCTGCCCTTTTTCACTTCGTTTATTATGGATTTTACAGCCATAGGATTATTAGGCTCTATCTGAAAAAACTTGGCGATATTAAGAAGAGGTTTAACATACCACTTTCTTGCTATTATCGGGTTGATTGTAAAACACAAATTCTCCGGAACGAAAGCCCATATTAAAATTGCGTCGATAAAAGAATTGTGATTTGCAATAAATAAAACGTTGCCTTTTAAATCTTTTATATTTTCCAACCCGTTTACACGAATGCTTAAAAAAAGTTTCAATAAAGGTGCAATAACTTTTTTGGTAAATAATAATCTGACTATAAATTTCATTTTATATCCTTCAAAAATTCCTGCAGTTTCGTATAGTCCGGCGAACCGGTACCGGTAAGAGGAAGCTTTTCAATAATAAAAACTTTATCGGGAATAACAAAATCTTCAACGTTTCGTTCAAGTGCTATATCTTTCAATTCACCCAAGTCGGCATCCTGTTTGGTTGTAAACAAAATTATTTCTTTTTTATTATTTCTTACCGTTGTTATTAAAGCATGTTTAAAATCCTGCCAAATATTGGAAATTTTAAATTCCAATTCCGTTAAAGAGACCGGCTCTCCGTTAATTTTCGTAAACCTTTTGGATTTACCTTTCATTGACACAAAACCTTCTCTGTCTATTTCCACAATATCGCCGGTATCAAACCAATTCTTATCATTTTCCGTAGATTTCAACTGCTCGTTATCTATATAGAAATTTGATATGTTAGGACCTTTAACCCACAAATGACTTGCACCTACAAATGCCGCAGTGGATTCAAGTCTGCACTCTACCGACGGCAGAAGTTTTCCGACGGTATATTGTTTAAAGTACATCGGGGTATTTATTGAAATAGTTGAAGCCGTCTCCGTTGTTCCGTAAGCTTCAAAAATTCTCTTACCGAAATTTTCTTCCCAAATTTTTATGGTTTCCTCTTTCAGTTTTTCAATACCGGAAATAACATATCTGATGGAATAAAAATCATAAGGATGCGCATTTTGTGCATAACCGTTAAGGAAAGTGTCCGTACCTAAAAGAACCGTCGCATCCGTGTCATAAACAAGCTCGGAAACCATTTTATAATGTAAAGGAGAATGATAAACGAAAACTTTTATTCCTCTTAAAATGGGCAGAAGTACGCCGGCCACAAGCCCCAGCGACGAAAATATAGGCATGGCATTAAAAAAGTTGTCCAATATTCCAAAATCCATAACGGCGGAAAGCTGTGCGCGCGACGCTTGAATATTTTTATGAGATAAAACTACAGCCTTACTCTTACCTTTAAAAGCTGAAGTAAACATCACGACGGCCGGCGAGTTGACATCAAAATTACCGCATATGCTTTTATAATAAGACTTGGGGAATTTGGAAGCAAAATACGCGGAAATTTTATTAAATAACGTTAATGAACTTCTTATATCTTCAACGTAAACTATATTTATTCCGTTATCGGTTAAAGAGTTTATCAAGCCGTCAAGTTTATAAGTTTCTACAAAGAATTTCGTCGTATAAACAGTTTTTATACCGACATTTTTTATATTAAACAGTATATTTTCCGTGCTGTCGGTATAATTCAGCACCGCAGGAATTCTGTCTGTTGCAGACAACGCAAAAAATATTTCTACCGCAGACTCCGTATTTGCGCAGAGAATACCGGCATACTCTTTAACTTCGGTCTGTTTTTTTATTTGGTTCGACAATGCAAAAATTTCTTTTAAAAAATTCCCCAAAGTTACGGGTTCTCTGTCAATATCTTCCAAAATTTCTTTACCGCTGCCTACTAACGAACGAGAATCTATCAAAGATTCAAAAATTGTTTTATCGGAAAAATTTCCAGCAAACTTCATTTCACACATAATATCATAAAGCTTCGACATGGCTATATTTCTTCTTCTTGCATCGGACAACGACTGATTTACATTCAGTTTTCTCGGAGGGAGAACCGTAAGCTTTATTTTTCTTTGATGTTTTGTTTTTGTTTTAGCTCCGTAGTAAGAGAAATCCGAATACTGTGTTCCCTCTATACATATGGGAAGAATATCGGCATTGCTTTTGTCCGCAATAACCGCAGGACCGGGATACACTTTCATAAGTCCGCCGGTTGTGGTAATTCTTCCTTCGGGGAAAATAACTATCATTTGCCCTTTTTTTATATCGTCAATTATTGACTTAACAACCATTACGTTAGTGTTATCTACCGGGAAAAACTTTATCATTCTTAAAAAAGGTTTTACCCAAAATCTTTTTGTTACGTCGGTATTTATCGCAAAGGAAAGTTTCTCGCCGAAAGTTACGGAAAGCACTATGCCGTCTATAAGAGATGTGTGATTGGCTATAATTAATGTTCCGCCTTTACATTTTTCGAAATTTTCCATACCTTCAACTTCCACGGTATAAAAAATTTCCATAAATCTTTTTGTGATAATTCTCAAGAGATGTGCGGGCAGGACATAACATATATACACTGCACCTATTACATTAAACAAAGCTATTAAACTTAATATTACCGGGAACGACAACCCCAGCTTAATAAACATCCAGCAGACAAATGCTCCGGCAGCCATAAATAAAACATTAATAACATTATTTATACCGAAAACACGTCCTCTTATCTTTCTGCTTGCAAGCACTTGCAGCATTGTCATTAAAGGCACAATATACATACCGGCAAACAATGAAAATGCAAAAACATCTATTATTATTCTTACACCGGTAAATGTTGATAAAAACGATGCCAAAGAAACGTTGGTTGATATGGCGGCATGAATATCATCGGCGCTGAAAGATAAATCTACAATAAACACCGTCATAAGCAGAACAGATATCGGAACATATTTTATGGAAATTTCTTTTTTAAGCAAAACGTATGCAACAATCGTTCCGCAGAAAATCCCGGAAGAAAGAAGCGTCATAAGGAAAATATACAAGTTCTGTTCGCCTTTTATGATAACTTCCGCAAAATTCGGTATCTGGCTGACAAGAACAACGCCTATAAACCAAAACCACGATATCCCGAGTATGCAGGAATAAATATCTTTTGACATATTAAAAAACGACATATTCTTAAATGTCGTTTTAATAAAGTTTTTGGATATATCGAATTTCTGTGTATTTGTTTTAAGCGCCGGGATAAAAAGAGAAGCGGCAAGCCCTGCAACAGCAACCGTTAAATATATTAAGAAAAGCCATTTTTTATCTACGGAATAAACAAGCACTCCGCAAATTATACCGAGCAGCGCCGCAAAATAATTTCCTGCCTGTACAAAACTGTTGCCGGCAACCAATTGTTCATGTTCCAAAAGTTCCGGTATCACGGCATATTTTGTCGTATTGAAAAGTGCGGCAACCGTACCTTCCAAAAATAGAACAATAAGAAGTATCCAAACATTGTGCATTAAAAAACCTGCAATACCCGCAAACGCCAAAAGCAGCTGTACGAGCTTTGATACTTTTATTATTGTATCTTTTCTGTATTTATCCGCAATTTCACCGGAAACCGCAGAAAATAAAAGCGACGGTAAAACAAATACCGCCACCAGAGAAGTTACAAGAAAATATTTAGTTCCGTCGGCAAACATACCCACACTTAACATTATATATGTTGCAAGTGCTATCCTAAAAAAACTGTCGTTAAAAATTCCCAAAAACTGCGAAACATAAAAAGAGAAAAACGCTTTGTTGAAAAATGCTTTTATTATTTTTTTCATAAATATATTTCCTCAAAGATTTAACGCAGAAATATACGATTAATTTAATTCTTAAAAAAATTAGCAATCAGAAAAATCATTAAATTTTAAAAACTTAAATCCGTCGTTTAATTACTAATTTCTAATTGCTAATTGATAATTGTTGTCGTACGAATCGGGGCGACTGGATTTGAACCAGCGACCTCTCCCACCCCAAGGGAGTGCGCTAGCCACCTGCGCCACACCCCGATTCAACTGAGATGCCATATTCTACATAAAATAAATTTTTTTGTCCAGTAAAAAATAGTTTATATCCGTAAAATAAAATTGCTTTGCGATTTTATTTTATGTATAATATGCCATTATTATGTTTGAATTTCAATCGGAGGATATATGATTATAACCTTAAAAAACAAAGCCACAAAAAAAGAAGAGAAAAAAGTTGTAGATAAAATAAAAAGTCTCGGCTATCTTCCTCACATTTCACGCGGTAATAATGTTACCATTATCGGTATGATAGGAGAACAAGCCGAAAAATATAAAGAAAACTTTGAAGCTATGGACGAAGTTGACCATATAAGCGAAATTGAAAAACCTTACAAGCTTGCTTCAAGAGAATTTAAGCAGGAAAATACCGTTATAAAACTTCCTTACGGAATAGAAATCGGCGGCAACAAAGTTCCCGTTATTGCAGGACCTTGTGCAATAGAGAGCAAAAGTGTTCTTGATGAGATAGCAAAAATAGTTAAAGACGACGGAGGAACAATTCTCAGAGGCGGAGCGTTTAAGCCACGTTCTTCACCGTATGCTTTCCAAGGTCTAGGCGAAAAAGGTTTGAAATATATCGGCGAAATCGGTAAAAAATATAAAATGCCGACGATAAGCGAAGCAATGTCCGTGGAAGAAGTTCCTTTGGTAGCTCATTACTGCGATATAGTTCAGATAGGTGCAAGAAATGTTCAGAACTATGACTTATTGAAAGCCTGCGGCAAACAGAAGAAGCCTGTTCTTTTAAAAAGAGGTATGGCTACTACCATAAAAGAATGGCTGCTTTCCGCTGAATACATTTTGTCTCAAGGCAACTACAATGTTATGCTGTGTGAAAGAGGTATCAGGACATTTGAAACGGCTACCAGATTTACGCTGGATTTAAACGCAATTCCCGTTGTAAAAAAATTAACTCATTTGCCCGTAGTGCTTGATCCGTCGCACGGAATAGGAATAAGAGAACATGTGCCGACGATGGCAAAAGCATGTTTGGCGGTAGGTGCAGATGCAATAGCTATGGAAATACATCCCAGACCGGAAGAAGCTTTATCCGACGGTCCGCAGAGTTTGCTGCCGGAACAGTACAAAAAACTTATGGACGAACTGAAAGTTTTGGCACAGGCTTTAGGCAGAGAAATATAAATGAAAAAAATCGCTGTTATCGGTGTCGGATTGATGGGCGGCTCGTTGGGGCTGGCATTAAAAAGACTGAACGGTAAAAATAAAAAACAATACGAAATTTTAGGTATCGGCAGAAACGGGAAAAAATTGCTGAGAGCAAAAAAGCTCGGTGCAGTCGACAGCTTTTCCGTCGATATTTCTTCGGTAAATGATGCCGATATAATTTTTATATGCACTCCTGTTGATACGGTTGTTGATGTTTATAAAACGGTTGCAAAATATGTAAAGAAAGGTGCCGTTGTTGCAGATGTCGGAAGTATTAAAGAAAATATTGAAGTTAAAATAAAAGCATTAAGAAAACGTAACAAAAATTTGCCCGAGTTTGTCGGCTGCCATCCTATGGCAGGCACGGAACACAGCGGTGTGGATTTTGCGGATGAAAATTTGTACGAAAGTGCCGTAACCGTAATTACTTCCGATAAAAATGCTAAAAGCGCAAAGACGGTTGCAAAAATTTGGAAAGATGCCGGATGTAAAATAGTTTATATGGATGCAAAAAAGCACGATAAATATGTTGCTTTTACCAGCCACTTACCGCATATAATAGCTTTTGTTTATTACAAGATGTTTAAAGAAAAAAACAAAAAGAACAAAGATATTGAAACTTTAGCTGCAGGTTCTTTTAAAAGTATTACAAGAGTGGCGAAATCCTCTCCGGAAATGTG
>CAJOJJ010000041.1 GCA_905234925.1 uncultured Endomicrobiia bacterium | reverse complement strand
ATTTTCTTTACTTATAATGCTTAAACTTTTAAGCCATAAGCTCCTAAACAAATTTTTGAATATGTTCATATTATCTCCTTGTTTTTGTGTCTGTTAAACACAAAAACAGCCCGGCTTGCTATACAAGCCGAGCAAATGTAGTATTTTTTATGGATAAAATGATGTTATCATCGCCAATATTTCTTCTTGTAAGCAATATTGCCAATAATAATACCATTATTATGTTCAAACTCAATAAACCGTTTACGAAAAACAGCCCGTCAAAACAGAATATATCATTAAAAAATTTGGAAAAACCCGCCTTTGCATTTTTGCTCTGCAAAGACGAAAAACTGAAAAATTTTACTTTTGTAAACTGCATAAAATCATTAACAGGCATAATGGAATATCCCGCAGATGCCTGTGCAGCGTTATCGTGTTTTGAAGATTTTTTATTGTTCCTTACAGGAGCCAAAGGTGCCGCTGCAGAATTTTCACTTTCAACAAACAGTTTTGTTATAACATTCAAAGGCAAAGTTGAAATGTAAAAAAACTGCGTTACCAAAGTTTCCGCGGAAATCTTCGCCGTATCGACAATAGATATGTTCGTATCTATTTTATCGACGGAAAAGGCACCTATGACAATAAAAAAGCTCAATGCCCAAGCCATAAGCTTGCGCAAAAAAACATTATCGGAGTTGGTAGATATATAAATCCTTTTCATAATTCCTTAAGATAAATTATAGCCCAAAAATATCAATTCGTCAACGATTTTTTATTAACTGCATTTTTACTTAATAATTCTCGCTTTTGGCCGTAGCCTGATATTCAAAATCCTCGGACAACAAACCAAATCTTACTAAAATACCGTTTATAACACTTCCATCGCCATTATTTCTTATTTCCGCATCAACATCGGCAGCATTTGCTATCAAAGAATTAATACCATCAACACTCGGCTCTTTATCAAGAACAACTTTAATCCATGCTCTTTCATTTATATAAACTGTCGCTTCATGTGTACCCGGTTCCCATTTAGCTACTAACTGCCCGTAGTTATAAATATTTTTAGAAATCAATCTTTCATTAAAAGATTCATAAACCCATTCTCTATTTGCATTATACCACTGCGTATTTTGTGTTAATCTGTCAAAAGTATATACCAAAGTATTGCCGTTCCAACTGAAGTCTTTTATGATTTCACCGTTTTTATCCTCAGTATACATTTGTCTTTGTTCATCATCGTAATAAGTTTTGCTTCCATCCAACATATTTTCGACATAATTTATAATTTTATTACCTTCACTGTCTTTTTTATAATAATACTGCTCCAAAACAGTATCTTCATCTTCCATAACTTTATCTATAGTACCGTCGGAATTATACTCTACTTTTTTCAAAGTAGTATACAACTCTTTGCCGTCTATATCATATTTTGTAATTTCCTGATTAGCATAATCCGTATCAGTTAAAGAATCCGAATCCGTTAAACAAGTTACACTGTATCCATCATAAAATTTTGCAGTAACAACATCCTTGTCATTTATAATATAATCTTTATCGCCTGTTTCCTTGTAGTAGGTTTTGGTTTTTGTTAAATTATCCGTAACATGGTCAAGAATTTTATTCGCTCCGGTATCATTTTTATAATGATACTCCGTAGTTATTATCCCGTCAGGAGTTCTTACATAAGTCGGGTATCCTTCCTTGTCATAATATGTAGTGGTATACTGAGAATTTGCAACAATAGTTCCCGAATCCGTTACGTTAACGCCATAATTGTAATCTCTGGAAGAAACTTTCAATCCGTTGATTTCTCCCTGTCTTATTTGTGTAGTTTTTAAAGTTTTTTTTGTATTATCACTTTCGTCAACCTCATAAATGACATCCTCGTATTGATAAGCTCTCATTATATACCCTTCGAAGTTCCTTTCACAAATCTCTCTGCCGTAATCATCATAATATGTCTTTCCAAGAGTCATTTCATTCTGAATATAGTCAAGCTTTGCACCTTGTCCCTTATAATGATAAGTAGCCGTTAAATTGCCTTCTTTATCAAATGTTGCAGAAGTTTTTCCTTTTCCGTTAAGCTCCCTATAACCTATTACTTGGTCTTTATCATTTTTTATTTCCTGTCTAAGCCTGTTACCCTGGAGAGTCCTAGTCGTACTTGATATGTCGCCGTTAACATCCTTTGTTTTTGTTACCCCGCCTATGGAAAAGCTCATTTCTCCGGTTCTTGATATCGAAAGAGCCATTTTGCCGTCGGGAGTATAATAAACTCTGTTGCCTTCGGAATCCGTAGCGACAACAGGCCTGTTGGGAAGAATGCTGACCATCTGTTTAGGTGTGGCAAAATCCCTTAAGTCGGAAACAGCTCTGCCTTGAGGACCAAAAGAATAAGGATTCGGTGCTTCAAACAGAGCTGCTTGAATATTAGTTGTTATTAGAAGAAAAAGTGATGTTATTACTGCCTGCATTTTTTTCATAATCTTACTCCTTTTCTATCCTACAACAATTATAGCAAATAAATCTAAAAATAAGTAGTAAAAAATGTGAAAAAAATGTGAAATTTCGCTTGATACTTACATTATCTTGTTATAGTCAAAATCATATGCTTCATATATTTCAAAAGTCGTTTCATCTACTACCAGCAACATATTTGAAGGAGGAAGAATTTCTCTTCCGAGAACAATCACATCTTTACCGTTCAACGAGGAAAGATCTTTGCCTTTCTTATATAACATATAGTTATCGCCGGCATCATCTTTCAATACTAATGCTGCATAACTGTTACCGTCTTTATCATTTCTGCTGACCATAGAAACTCTGCCTTTAACTACGTCAAACAAGATAGGCTTGTTAAGTCTGGTATTTGCTTCTACTCTAAGTCTGGCTTTCATTAAGGACTTTTCTTCAGCACTTACTTTAAGCTTGTCCGGTATAACTTTTGCAGTACTTATTGTATCTTCCGAATCGGTAAATCTTATTTCTTTAACACCGATAAACAATCTTACGGGATTACCGTCAATTACATCTCCGTCTTTAGCCTGTCTGAAAGAACCTACAACACTGCAGGCTCTGTCAATTTTATCCGAAACGTCTTGTTCAATACCTTCCAAAACATAAAATAAACCGTTGCTGCCTTTCAAGTAAACTCTTTTATCCGGTGAAACAGCCAAAGCACCTGAAACATTCATCAAAAGTTCGGATGTCTGATAATGCGGACCGTTTTCCCATTTTGCTCTCATGTATTTTTTTACCATAATCGGACCTACCAATATCAAAACTGCTAAAACAAGAATGATGCTGCCAAAAACAACCCACTTCGTGTTTTTCGATGACATAAGTTTCTATTCTCCTTTTTTCCGCAAATTTTATTTTTGTTATTATAGACAATAAAATAAGATTATATTTATTATACCATTAATTTTTATTTTTTTCAACAACTTTTTTAAAAATTTCACAAAATTTTCAAATTCGCATATTTTGATAATAATTTTTTCCACTGACCGTTACTGAAAGATACTATAACTTTCTCGTCGTCGCCGCGTCCGGATTTTTCTACAATTTTACCGTTTCCGAATACCTGATGAAACACGTTCATTCCTATCTTATACGGGCTTGTATCCTCGGGCACATCTATAGGTTCATAAGTAATCTCTTCGTCGTAATTTACGAAATCTTTCACATCATTGACATAGCGGACTGTCTCTTTCGGAACAAAACGGGAACTATTTACAACCCGTCTTGCGGATATGTTAGACAACTGCTCCGTAAAGCCTGCCTCAAGAAGAAATCTCGACGGAACATTGAACTTTGTTTTACCGTAAACCGTTCTCTGCGATGTCCACATCATATACAAATTTTCTTTTGCTCTGGTCATACCGACGTACATCAATCTTCTTTCTTCTTCCATTTCGTCTTCATGAGTTTCATCGCCTATAGGGAAAAGCCCCTCTTCCAAACCGACGATTAAAACATTTTTAAATTCCAAACCTTTTGCCAAATGTAACGTCATTAAAGTAACTTTCTCTTCCCCGTTCTGCCATGAATCCATATCGCTGACTAAAGCTACCTGTGTTAAATATCCCGCCAACGTTGTATCGGGAGAACGCTGTTCAAAATCCTCTACGGCGGAAACAAATTCCTGAATATTTTCAATTCTCGCTTTATCCTCAGGAAGAAGCGATTTTTCCAAGTCTCTTATATAACCGGTATCATCAATAACCGACAAAACTATTTCTTTTATCGATTTATTAAATTTCGTCCTAAAATTTTTCTCTATTATCATTCTGAAATTATTTAATCCCGTCAGAGAACTTTTACCGATGGTGTCCGTACCGACGAAATTTAAAGCCTCATACATCGATATTCCTTTGGAATTTGCAAAATTTTCCAGTTTTTCCAAAGATGTTTTTCCAACGCCTCTTTTGGGAACGTTAGCCACTCTTTTAAAACTTACGTTGTCGTTGGGATTATGGATAAGTTTTAAGTATGCCATAACGTCTTTAATTTCGGCTCTCTCGTAAAATTTAAGAGTTCCGATGATATTATACGGCATACCGCTTCTCCTCAGCGCATCTTCTATCGCTCTGGACTGTGCATTTGTTCTGTAAAAAACGGCAAAATCGGAAAGTTTATAACCTTTATGTTTGTTAATTAAAATCGTATCAACTACTCTGTCAGCCTCGTCGTTCTCATTAAAATTCTGATAAACAAATATTTCGCCGCTGTCATCGTTTTCCGTCCACAACTGCTTAGGTACCCTGCCGCCGTTATTTTTTATCACGTTCCACGCACGCTTTAAAATTTTCGGTGTTGACCTGTAGTTCTGCTCAAGTTTTACGGCTTTGCAGTTAGAATAATCTTTTTCAAAATCCAAAATATTATTTATATCCGCACCGCGCCAGGAATAAATACTTTGGTCATCATCGCCGACGACACAAATATTTTTATATTTTTCGGCAAGCATCCCGGTAAGTACGTACTGTGCATGGTTGGTATCCTGATACTCATCAACAAGAATATATTTAAATCTTTCCTGATATTTTTCCAAAATATCAGGATATCTGAGGAAACTTATTACAGTCTGCATAATTAAATCGCCGAAATCAAGTGCATTGTAAGTTTGTAATTTTTTTTGATAAAGTCCGTATACTGCGGCGACGGTCTGCCCGTAAAAATCACCGTTTTTCTGCACGGTCTCCAACATTTTTTCCGGTGTCATCAAATCGTCCTTTGCACGGCTGATTCTGTTCAGTATGGACATCGGTTTAAATCTTTTATCGTCAAGCTTCAAGTCTTTCATACATTCTTTTATTACATTCAGCTGTTCGCCCGCATCATATACCAAAAAATTCGGCGCTATACCGAAATTCTTTGCCTCGAACGATAAAAGGTATAAACAAAAGGAATGAAATGTTGATATTTTTACATCGATTGCGGCATTGTTAGTAAGGTCGTTTGCTCTCTTACGCATTTCGTTTGCCGCTTTATTGGTAAACGTTACCGCCAAAATATTGTAAGGACGTACTCCCTGCTCTAAAAGGTATGCAATTCTGTGGGTAATAACTCTTGTTTTACCCGTTCCTGCCCCTGCAAAAATAATTAACGGTCCTTCAGTGTGAAGAACTGCCTCTTTCTGTGCCGGATTGAGATTTTCCAATAAATTTTCCATAATGCGGGTATTATACAAAAAAAGTTCAACTATATCAAACTTTTTTCAGCTGATAAGCTGAGATAGCTGAGCAGCTAAGAGTTTAAGGTACTTTATACCATAGATTCCCGACAGTGCTATTGCACGTGCCACTCGGGAAAGACAAAAAGAAAAAATGTAAGTAAATCAATAAATTTAGGGTCACAGAAAAAACTAAAAAGTTTGAGGAAAGAACAAAGAAACGCAAGAGTGCAGTGTACACAAGTATAACGGTACATAAACTCTTGCGTTTTAAAATTATTTCCCAAAATTTTTATGTTTTTTCATCAGTTAATGTAACTTGTTTTTGAATAACCGGTGGCTTTTCCCTTCCGGGGATAAGTCTTTAATTAACGGGACTTCGCCACAATCAGGGAACAAGTGGCAGTTAATGCACTCGCTCCAAATCTTCTGAGGTAAAACTTCTTTAGAAATGATTTCATAACCTAACCTTTCAAAAAAGCTTGGTTTGAAACTTAACGCAAATGTAGTAAATATATCAAGCTTTAACGCATTTTGTTCAAGAGTTGTAACTATCTGTCTGCCTATACCTTTGCGGGCATAATTTTTATCAACCGCCAAAGCTTTAATTTCTGCTAAATCATCCCAGCTTACATGCAAAGCACCGCAACCGATAATTTTTTTGGAATTACCTTCGGACTCTTCGGCAACAACGTATTCCTGTATATTTTCGTATATGGAATTAAGCGACCTGTGCAGCATTTCTTTATTATCTGCAAAGAATTCTACCAATTTATGTATTTGTTTTGCGTCGGTTACTTTGGCACTTCGAATTATTATCATAAAAAATACTCCGTATTTTTTAGCTGAGTCGGACACTTCGTGTCCTCAGCTGAGGAGCTGAAAAGCTTAGAGTTTAAGGTACTTTTATACCATAGATTCCCGATTAAAACACTCGGGAATGACAGACAAACAACAATTTATAATGTATAATTTACAATTAATGCAAAATTTTGCTTTGCAAAATTTTCTGTTTAACTATCAAAATGCTTCGCATTTTACCGACAATTATAAATTTTAAATTGTAAATTATAAATTGTAGTTAAAGCCGGCGTTGACCGCCTTAACATTTAAAGGAATCACTTTCGGTTTGGCATAAAATGCCGTATCTAACGCTTTTATAACACTGTCCAAGCTCGGTGCTGCAAGATGCTTAATTAACGCACCTACGGCAACCATATTGGCAGTTTTAATATTTCCTACCTGTTTATCTGCAATTTCGGATATAGGTATAAACTTTATTCTTTTATCGCTTTCAAAATCTTTCGGTTCAATTAAAGAAGAGTTTGCAATTATTACGGAATCTTCTTTCATTTTAGGTAAAAATCTTTCTAATGACGGTCTGTTAAGTGCTATTAACGCACTCGGTGCAAACGCTACCGGAGAACCTATCTCTTCATCGGAAATTATTACCGTAGAATTGGCAGTTCCGCCTCTCATTTCTGCTCCGTATGACGGAAACCACGTAGTTTTTAAATCCTGTTCAATAGCGGCCTGTGCAATAAGCGTACCTGCAAGAAGCACACCCTGCCCGCCGAAACCTGCTGAAATTATTTCTTCATAAATTTTCATATTATTTTGTTTCATCCTTTATTACGCCTAAAGGGAAAGTTTTAAACATTTCTTCTTTTACCCATTTTGTAGCTTCCAACGGAGTTTTGCCCCAATCTACCGGACAATGCGAAACTACTTCGATAAAAGAATAGCCTTTTCCTTCAACCTGATTTTGAAAAGCTTTCTTTATGGCTTTTCCCGCCTGTATTACGTGAGGAGCATCACAAACGGAAACTCTCTCGATATATTTTGTTCCTTTTAAACCTGACAAAAGTTCGCAGACATTTATAGGATAGCCTTCTCTGTTCGGATCTCTTCCGAAAGGCGTAGTTTCCGTTATCTGTCCCAAAAGTGTCGTAGGTGCCATCTGTCCGCCGGTCATACCGTAATTGGCATTATTTATAAATATAACGGTAATATTTTCACCTCTGTTTGCACAGTGAATAGTTTCCGCAGTTCCTATAGCTGCCAAATCTCCGTCACCCTGATACGTAAAAACTATCTTATCGGGATTTGTTCTTTTGATACCTGTTGCTACCGCAGGCGGTCTGCCGTGAGGAGCTTCCGTCGTATCAAAATTAAAATAATTATAAGCAAAAACGGCACAACCTACCGGAGCTACGGCAATTGTCCTTTCTCTTATTCCTAAATCGTCAATAGCCTGCGCTACAAGACGATGCACAATACCGTGTCCGCAGCCCGGACAATACGATAAAGGATGATCTTTTAATGCTTGTGGTCGTGATAAAACTTTTTCCATATATCCTCTTAAAAAATCGTTTTACGATTTTTTGAAGATTGGAAGATTTGATGATTGGATGATTGGAAGATAATCTGTAAAATCGCTATGCGATTTTTGTTAAAAAAATATTTTCTTCCACTCTTCTAATCCTCTAATCCTCTAATCTTCTACTTTGCCAGTTCTATAATTTTATTCAAAACATCTTTGTCGGAGACTATTCCGCCGCCGGCTCTTCCCAAAAAGTCAACGGGACATTTGCCGTTAACGGCAAGCTTTACGTCTTCTACCATCTGCCCTAACGAAAATTCCACCGAGAAGAATTTTACTCCCGGTTTTGCATAATTTGCAATAATTTTTGAAGGGAACGGCCACAAGGTAATAGGTCTGATTAAACCTGCTTTTACGCCTTTTTCTCTTGCCTGTTTTATTGCATTTTTGGAAATTCTCGACGAGATACCGTAAGCAACTATTATCACTTCGGCATCTTCTGTTTGGTATAGTTCCGCTTTAACTTCATTTTCTTCTATCAGTTTATATTTTTTCTGCAAATCAAGATTATGCTTTTCCAATGCACCGTCTTCCATAAGAAGAGATTTCAACGAGCGTGGTTCTCTGCCTTTGCATCCGTCGAGAATCCAATCTCTGTCTTCAAATTTTGTTTTTTGTTCCTTATTGAAATCTACAGGTTCCATCATCTGTCCGATAATCCCGTCGCACAACAGCATAACGGGGTTTCTGTATTTCTGTGCAATGTCAAAAGCATTGTATGCAGTCTCATACATTTCCTGTGCGTTTGCCGGAGCAAAAACTATCAAATGATAATCTCCGTGTCCTCCGCCTTTAACAGCCTGAAAATAATCCGCCTGAGAACCGGAAATGTTTCCCAGTCCGGGACCGCCTCTCTGCACGTTAACTATAACACCAGGTACTTCCATACCTGCCATATATGAGATGGCTTCCTGTTTCAAAGATATTCCGGGAGACGACGACGATGTCATCGCTCTTTTACCCGTTGCACATGCACCAAGCACCATATTTGCCGCCGCAAGCTCGGATTCCGCCTGAATAAATACTCTTTTAAGTTCCACCATTTTCCCGGACATATAAGCGGGAACTTCATTCTGCGGTGTAATAGGATAGCCGAAGTAGGCATCCAGCCCTGCAGCTATCGCACCTTCGCATAAAGCAATGTTTCCTTTTACTAATTTCTTTACCATTTTTTTACCTGTACACTTCTATGCAAGTATCGGGACACATTTGATAACAAAAGCCGCATCCGATGCAGTCTTTCTCATTTTTTAAGTAAGCCGAATAATAACCTGTTTTATTCAGTTCAGACGAGAAATCGATACATTTTTTCGGGCAGGCCTCTATGCAGAGTCCGCAACCTTTACATCTATCCGTGTTTACTGTTATTTTTGCCATAGTGGGAGTATTTTACATCTTTGAGAGAGGAAAGTCAAATTTTATTTAACTTTCTTCTCTATGAATTATTTATGAAATAAAGTTCTTTAGATTTGCAATTAAGTATAATGGAATCGAATAAAGATTATCTTTTATTCCGAATTTTTTCAATGATGTTCTTAATGCATACTTAGGAGCATATTCTTTTATATAAACATCTAAAGATTTTGATTGTGTTCTGATATCGGATTTTACTTCTATAGGAATAACATTTCCGTCATATTGAATAAGAAAATCCACCTCGGCAGTAGCTCTATCTCTTCCCCAATAAAATACGGAAGGAATGTATCCTGAAGATTTTAATTCCTGACAAACAAACTGCTCCGTTATTGTACCTTTAAAAGTGTCCAAAATATCTTTACGCTCATCAAATATATCTTTTGCGGAAACTTCAGCCATAGCATTCAATAACCCTATATCCACACAATAAAGTTTAAAATTATTAAAATCCTGATAAGCTGTCAACGGAATTTGAGCTGTCTGTACTCTGCTGATTTTATAAACAAGACCTGTGTTAATAAGCCAGTTTAAAGCATTTTCAAAATTAGCGGCTCTTGCACCGACTTTTATTTCTTTATAAACGAATTTATGTTTTTCTTTAGAAAGATGAATAGGAAGAGAATCCCAAATAATTTTTACTTTTGATATATCGCTTGGATTGATATGTTTAGAAAAATCACCTCGATAATCCGAAAGTATATCCTGTTGAACAATCCTGACGGAAGAAAAATCTTTTGTTTTTTTAATTATTATAAATCTTTGTTTATAATAAGTCAACAAAAATATTAGAAACTCCCCTTATCATAGAAAAATCTTTCTTTTCTATTAACTCAAGTAAATCTTCTCTGCCAAGGCCAGAAAGAAACTCAGCAAAAGACAACGGATATAATGTTAATCTATCTACCTGTCCTACAGGGAACTTTCCTTGCGACACACCAAGAAAACTGCCTGCCGCAATTATATTATATTTTACCGGACTTTCATTAAAATATTTCAAAAAATCTTTTGCACGCTGACATTCTTGAATTTCATCAAAAATAATTAAAGTATTCTCTTGAGAAATTTTTACCTGTAGTTCCAGTTCCAACCTTTTTATTATATATTCCGGTTTTATATCATTTTCAAAAATATCATGAAAAGTTTTTACGGTATCAAAATTTAAATAAACAACATTTTGATATTCCTGTCTGCCAAATTCCTGCATAAGCCAAGTTTTTCCAACTTGTCTTGCACCAAGCAGTAAAAGCGGTTTTCCGTCAGATGAGGTCTTCCATTCTTTAAGTTTTGACAATAAAAATCTTTTCATAAAATTTCACTCTCTTATTTTTTATAAAAGTATTATAATACTTTTTTTACAAAAAGTCAAATGACTTTTTGTTGTTTACATACATTTTTTCAAATGACTTTTTGTTATTTATACACACTTTTTCAAAGGACGATAAAACAACAATGTACAATGTATAATAAACGACAAATGACACCGGATTGCGACGCCGACTTTGTCGGCTCGCAATGACGACAACGGCAGATCTTTCACACTCGCTTCGCTCGGTTCAAGATGACATTCCTTAATATTTGTGGCAAGAATGAAGAAACGCAACCACGCGGTGTATGTAGTGTAGTAGTGTAATACATAAGTGGTTGCGTTTCAATATTATTGCCCAAATATTAAGGTCGTTATAAAATCTCTAATCTTCTATTTCCAATTCTACCTGGTCTAAAAGCAACTTCGCTGTTATACTGTTATAATCCATCATATACAAAAGCTGAGCATAATTCTTAGCGGAAACAAATTCGTTTTTCTGTAAACATTTAATAGTTTTCTTATACAAATATTTCATTCTGTTATCATTTTCTTCATTAAACTCTTTAGCTCTGCTGATACTTAAATATATTGAAAACTGCGGATACTTTTCCTGAAGTTTGTACAGAAGCTTGGTAGACTTAACAAAATCTTCGTTAATAAAAGCATCAAGCGATTTTAAGAAAATACTTCTGTCTCTTTTATTGTTAAATCTGGAGATGATATTTTCCCTTTCCATCGTCAAAACATTGGTAAAATAGTTCAGCTTATCGCCTTGTTCCAATTCGCCTATTTTTTTTAAATACATAAACCCATCGTAACAGTTCCCCTCCATAACGGATTTTCTAAGCTCAACATAATATGTATCAACCAAGCTCTTCTTGTATACTGCTTCTTTCTGTTTTAAATAAACTATTTTATTTTGAAGTTCGGCTGCAGCTATATTTTCAGGTTCGGCAACAACAATTTTATCGCAAATATCTTCTGCAGCAGTCAAATCTCCGTTGAAATAGTGTTTCCTTGCCAAAACCAACTGTTTTTCATAATAATCCGGCTTAACAATATTTTCGCTATTGGAAGTATTTTTATTTTCTTCATCGACGGTATTAGCAACAGACATGGCAAAAACACCGGATGTAATAAGAAAAAGCAAAGTTAATAATAGTGCAAATTTTTTCATTTTTATACACCCCAATAATAATTTTTTATTGCTGAAACAAAACCTTTAAACGTTCTAAGCATATCAACCTTAGAAGTACTTTTACTTACAACATTCTCATCGGGAGAAGTAATAACCATTAAATTTCCCTCGTCGCTGAATTCTATTTCACTCTTTTCAACAAGAGAATTTAATTTTGCTCTGCTTTTGGCAAGAGATTTCTTTTCGTCGATGATTTTGTAAATCATTTTAATAAGTTTATCTATATCCAAAGGCTTAGGTATATAATCGTAGGCACCTATCCTCATAGCTTCCAAAGCAATTTCAAGAGATGTATGTCCCGTTACGAATATGGGTGTAAAATCCGAAGATATAGCCTGCAGCCTCTTGGTAACGGTAACACCGTCCATATCGGGAAGTCTGTAATCCACAACGGCAATATCAAAAGCAATGGTTTTTGCCATAGCTTCAGCTTCGGCACCTCTTTCTACGGCTTCAACGAAGAATCCCTCCGTCTCCAGTGCGGTTTTAAGGGTGTATCTTTCAACTTCTTCATCCTCTATAACCAAAATACTGGGAATCTT
>CAJOJJ010000040.1 GCA_905234925.1 uncultured Endomicrobiia bacterium | reverse complement strand
CACCTACGCATACGACAGGAATTAATCCTGATGCCAATGCAGCTTTAATTTTTTTGTTTACGGTATCATTTGTTTCGCCGAAATACTGTCTTCTTTCGGAATGACCGATAATAACATAAGAACATCCTGCATCGGTAATCATATTAGGAGCAACTTCGCCGGTAAAAGCACCTTTAGCTTCCCAAAATAAATCCTGCGCTCCGACGTTAATATTGGAACCTTTTACCTCATTTGCTACAGGGTAAAGAGCAGTAAATACGGGACAAAGCAAGACATCTACATCTTTAACGTCTGCAATTTTTCCTTTCAACTCTTTTACCATAGCAACTGCCTCAGGTATGGTTTTGTTCATTTTCCAGTTTCCTGCCATCAACGGTTTTCTCATGACTTCATTCTCCTTAGTTTATTTTTTATTATTTTTAAGAATACCACTTTTGTAGTCCGTAAATAATACAATATTTAGAAATAAAGTGCAAAGAAAAAAGAACATACAGTATTTTTTCTGTTGACTAAAAAAAATTTTTTTGATACAATATTCACGCATTTATTGCCGAGGTGGTGGAATTGGCAGACACGTGAGACTCAAAATCTCAAGTTACTCCGGTGACGTGCGGGTTCAAGTCCCGCCCTCGGCAGATAAAGAAAGAGCAAAATCAGCAATTAGAAATTAAAGAAACAACCGGGATAAAGTTGTTTTTATTTTTTTGGGAGAAAATATGACAAAAACCGAACAGGCACAAAAAAATTTTAGAAACGGATACAATTGTTGTCAGGCAGTATTTTCCGCATTTTGTCAAGATTACGGAATCGATTTGGAAACCGGCTTAAAACTTACATCTGCTTTTGGCGGAGGTATGGGCGGTCTTGGTCAAGTTTGCGGAACAGTAACCGCTATGTTTATGATAGCAGGATTAAAACATGGATATACGGATACTCAAGATAAAATGTTAAAAATGAAGTATTATAAACAAATACAAAATTTAGCAAAAGATTTTTCCGATAAATTCGGAAGTATCTTATGTAAGGAACTTTTAAAATCAAATGCAAATATTAAAACGGAACCCGGTGTGCGTCCATGCGAAAGATTTGTTCTGTACGCAACAGAAATAATTGAAAATTTTACGAAGTAAAATTTTGAGATATAGAAGAATGGATATAATGAAAAGAAAAGAGCTTATGAGATACATTATCTCATAAGCTCTTTTCTCAAATGGTTGCGGGGGCAGGATTTGAACCTACGACCTTCAGGTTATGAGCCTGACGAGCTACCGGGCTGCTCCACCCCGCGATTCCTTAACCGCTAACTGTCAAAGTATTTTATTTTTTTTCTTTCCTTTTGTCAAGCATTTTATCACTTCTAATCTTCCACTTGGCGGAGAGAAGGGGATTCGAACCCCTGATAGAGTTTCCTCTATATCAGTTTTCGAGACTGACGCCTTAAACCAACTCGGCCATCTCTCCAATACCACAATTTGTAATTAACTGCAAATAAATAAAATTTTAATTTTCTGCTATAACAGGTTCCTTACCGGTTAAAAAACCAGTTATATTCATTGTATGTCCGTCATACGCATTTGTATGGGCAATAAAAGATCCTGCAGCTACACTGGTAACTTTAAATTGATTAAAATATTTATTACCTCTAAAATCAACACCCAACTCATTGGAAAAAGAAACATAACTATCACTGTTACCGGGTTTTTTATAAGCACCGTTTCTTGTTCGATATATCTGCTCCGCAGCATTAACATCATGAAGTAATGCTCTGCCTTCCATAGCAATAGCTCTTTTAATATAAGTTCTATATATAACGGCACTCATCACAGATAAAATAATTACCAATGCTACTGCGACCAACAGTTCAACAAGAGTAAACGCTTTTTTATTAAACATTTCATATCTCCTAAAATGTGTATTAGTTTACTATAAATTAAAAAAAAATGCAAAACTTTTTTATAAAGCCGTTATATCAAATACCGGGCCGTCTTTGCAGACCATTTTATGTACGCCGTTTATTTTTACGGCACAGCCTTGACAGTTTCCGACACCGCAAGCCATTTTCTCTTCCAAAGAAACATAACCCGAAATATTTTTATCCTTAGCAATATCCATAACTTTTTTCATCATCGGTGTAGGACCGCAGACATAAATAATACTTTCTTTTTTTATCTTTTTTGCAAGCAAATCCGTCACATAACCTTTATACCCTTCCGTTCCGTCTTCGGTAGAAACAAAAACTTTCCAACCCAATTTTTTAAATGCAGATAAACATACCAACTCTTTTTTCGTTTTTGCTCCGTAATACAAACTGCCTTTCTTTTTCATCTGCTCGGCCAAAAAATGAACGGAAGCTACTCCCGTTCCGCCTGCAACCAAAACAGGTTCCATATCATCGGTAAAGTTTACGGGATACGGCGTCCCGAGCGGACCTAAAATTTTAATTTCTTCCCCTTCCTGCATATTTGCTAAAATATCAGTTCCTTTGCCGACAACTTTATATAAGAAAGAAACGTTACCTGTTTTTTTGTCAGCAGAATAAATGCTCAAAGGTCTTCTTAAAAAAACTTTTTCTATTCCTATCATACAAAACTGCCCGGCTTTTGCCGCCGAAGCAATCTGTTTTGAAACAATCGAAATTTTATAAAAGTTTAAACAAATATTTTTATTCTCTTTTATTTTTAGTTTATAATCCCATCTTTTAATGTCCAAACTATTTTCCCTCCGACTATAGTCATTACCGCACAACCTTTAAATTTTCTTCCTATAAAAGGTGAATTTTTACTTTTTGAAAGTATATCTTCTTTTTTTAATTCATATTTATGATTCAAATCGATTATCGTAATATCCGCAACCGAACCGACTTTTAAACTGCCTCTGTTTGCGAGCGAAAATATTCTTGCCGGGTTTACCGTCATTTTTGCTATTGCATCTTCTAAAGACAAAACTTTCTTATCGACAAGTTCATTCAATGTTAAAGACAACAATGTTTCAAATCCTATTATTCCGAACGGGGCGGAATCAAATTCTCTGCATTTTTCTTCCTGAGTATGCGGTGCATGGTCTGTAGCAATGCAGTCTATAGTTCCGTCTTTCAAACCCTCTTTTATTGCGTCAACATCTTTCAGCGTTCTTAAAGGAGGGTTCATTTTAAAATTCGTATCATAATTTTGAACATAATCATCGGTTAAAGTAAAATAATGAGGGCAAGTTTCGCACGTTACATTTAATCCTTTCTTCTTTGCCTGACGGACAAGCTCTACGGAACCCGCCGTAGAAACGTGAGCTATATGAAGTTTTCCACCCGTAAGTTCGCACAGCATAATATCTCTGGAAACCATTATTTCTTCGCTTTGGTTTGGAATACCTCTTAACCCGAAAATCATAGAATTCTTGCCTGCGTTCATTACACCGTTTCTTGAAAGTTCTTTATCTTCGCAGTGGGAAATTACCGCAAGATTAAACATTTTTGTATATTCCAAAGCTCTCCTCATAATTTGAGAATTTGCTACGGGAACTCCATCGTCGCTAACCGCAACGATACCTGCTTTTTTTAGTATTCCTATTTCAGCAAGTTCTTTTCCCTGAGAACCTTTCGTTATACAGCCTATAGGAAAAACATTTACTTTTCCCTCTTTCTGTGCTTTCATCAAAATATATTCTACCGACGGTGCATTATCAGTAACAGGTTTTGTGTTAGGCATACAAAACACGGTAGTAATACCGCCCTTTGCCGCAGACATGGTTCCCGTTTTAATTGTTTCTTTTTCCTCCTGTCCAGGCTCTCTCAAATGAGAATGCACATCTATCAGTCCCGGAACTGCGATTTTACCTTTACCGTCAATAACTTTATCTGCAGGTTTGGAAAGTTTTTCAACTATTTTTCCGTCTTCAATAAAAATATCGCCTGTTTTATTGATATTTGCCGACGGATCAATTATTTTTATATCTTTAATTTGAATTAACATATTATTTCTTCCCCTTATTTCTTGCCAGTGCCAGCAAATGCAACACCGCCATTCTTACGGCAATACCGTTTGTTACCTGCTCGTTAATAACTGCCGAAGGACTGTCGGCAACTTCGGAATCAATTTCTATTCCTCTGTTCATGGGTCCGGGATGCATAACCAAAACATCGGGCTTGGCTTTTGCAAGCCTTTCTTTTGTTACCTGATACAATTCAACATACTCATGTATCGACGGAAATAAATTTTCCTGTTGGCGTTCCATCTGTATTCTTAAAATATTTACCACATCAACATCTTTTATTGCTTCGTCAAGATTATAAAAAACTTCCACGCCGAGTTCCGATATTTTGCCCGGTATCAGCGTCGGCGGACCTACCACACGCACCTTGGCACCGAATTTCGTCAATGCCCAAATATTGGATTTAGCCACCCTGCTGTGCAGAATATCACCGACAAGAAGAACCTTAAGCCCCTCAATTTTTTTCTTTTTTTCAAACATTGTAAAAAGATCAAGCAACCCTTGTGTCGGATGTTCATGAAATCCGTCGCCGGCATTTATTATTGAAGCATTGAGATTTTTTGCTAAAAGTTCGGGCGTTCCCGCAAGAGTATGTCTTATTATGATAATATCCGCTTTCATTGCTTCCAATGTTTTGGCAGTATCTACCAAACTTTCTCCTTTTACCACACTTGACGTGGCGGTAGCAATACTTACCACATCCGCCGATAATCTCTTTGAAGCAACTTCAAAAGATGTTCTGGTTCTTGTTGACGGCTCATAAAATAAATTTACAACCGTTTTACCGACGAGAGCCGGAGCTTTCTTTATTGATCTGGTAAACATATCTTTAAAAGGCTTAGCAGAATCAATAATTGTTTGAATCTCTTTTCTGTCCAAATGTTCCAAACCTAAAAGGTCCTTTCTGTTAAAAGACATAGAAAAAAATACTCCGTATTTTTATTAATTAGCAATTAGAAATTGCTGTTAAAATTCATGAAGCGAATTTTCCGTTTATTTAGAAATTTTTGCAGAGCAAAAACTTACACAAATTGCTAATTGCTCATTGCTAATTTCTAATTATCGTGTCGTCTCTACATATACCCTGTCCGTATCGGAAATTTCATCATCCAAACTTACACAAATTCTGTTTTTTGTATGATGAATAAGTCCGACATAATCAGGCTGTATGGGAAGTTCTCTGTAACCTCTGTCAACAAGTACCGCAAGCTTAATACATTTCGGCCTGCCGAAATCTTTCAGCACGTCAAGAGCCGAACGGATTGTCCTTCCCGTATACAAAACATCATCAACCAAAATTATATTTTTGTTGCTCACATCAAAAGGAATATTCGTATCTTTTATCGTCGGAATATCGGCTCCGGCTTCCTGCAAATCATCTCTGTAAAGAGTAATATCCAAAATACCGAAAGGTATTTCTTTTTTTAAGTTTTTTATGCTTTCTATTTTTTTTGACAACCTTTTTGCAACATTTACACCTTTGGTTTGAATGCCGATTATAGCCAAATTTTCAATATCGTCATTTTTTTCCAAAATTTCATTTGCCAATTTTTCTATTTCATTATTTATTTGTTTAGAATTTAATATCTCTTCCACAACTTTTTACCTCTTCATCTTTTCAGCTCTTCAACTAAATACTTTTCATATCCTATCTTATTCAATTTTTCGTCTTTATCAAGAATTTTCTTTTTCAT
This sequence comes from uncultured Endomicrobiia bacterium, assembly GCA_905234925.1. Lineage (GTDB taxonomy): Bacteria > Elusimicrobiota > Endomicrobiia > Endomicrobiales > Endomicrobiaceae > Ruminimicrobiellum. The sequence goes on along the minus strand of CAJOJJ010000040.1, from coordinate 14,313 downwards.
TTGTTTTCTGTATTCAACTAATTTTTCATAAACGCTTTTATCGTTTACGGCCAATATTTCCACAGCTAAAATTGCAGCATTTACCGCACCTGCCTTACCCAAAGAAACACATGCAACAGGTATTGACGGCGGCATCTGTGCTATTGAAAAAAGTGCATCCATTCCGGCGAGAGCTTTTCCCTCCATAGGTACACCTATAACAGGAAGTATCGTCTCGGAAGCAATCACTCCCGGCAAAGCAGCCGACATTCCCGCAACGGCTATAAAAACTTTTACACCGTTATTTTCGGCATTATTAACACACTGTTTTACAAATTCTGCCGTCCTGTGCGCCGAAGCAATATTAACCGAATATTTAATTTCAAACTTATCAAATATTTTTAAAGTCTCAGCTACCGTCGGCAAATCAGAATCGGAACCCATTATGACTGCAACATCTATCTGTTTATCCATTTTAATGCCCTCTGTGCAATATCTTTTCTGTAATGCATTTTATCAAATTTTATTTTAGGTATAACATTATAAACTTTATCAATTGCGGATTTTATATCATCTGCAAGAGAAGTAATAACCAATACCCTTCCGCCGGAAGTTAAAATATTTCCGTCGTCCGCTTTTTTTGTTCCTGCATGAAAAACAACCGCCTCATCTTCTTTTACGGTGTTAAGCCCCGTTATGAGAAGATTTTTTTCATATTTTTCGGGATACCCGCCGGAAGCAAGCACCACACATACGGCAGATTTTTCAGACCATTTTATGTTAATTTTATCCAATGTTTGATTAACGACATTTTCAACTATATCAACTAAATCCGTCTCGAGAAGAGGAAGAATTACCTGTGTCTCGGGATCACCGAACCTGCAGTTAAATTCCAAAACATAAGGATTTCCGTTATCAATCATAAAACCGATATAGAGGATTCCTTTATAATCGATATTTTCTTTCTGCAACCCGTTTATAATATTGGGCATAATTTCATTTTTAACTTTTTCAAGCAGCTCTTTTGTTGCAACAGGTGCAGGTGCATACGCCCCCATACCACCGGTATTTAACCCCGTATCACCGTCGCCGACTCTTTTATGGTCTTGTGCTGCCGGCATTATTGAAAAATGTTTCCCGTCAACAAAAACAAGAACGGAAGTTTCCTGCCCTTCAAGCCACTGTTCAAATATTATTTTATCTCCTGCAGAACCGAAAGATTTATCCTGCATAATTTCTTTTAATGCAGTCAAAGCCTCAGCCCTGTTTTGGCACATTATTACGCCTTTTCCTGCGGCAAGTCCGTCTGCTTTAACGACAACTTTTTTATTTTCTTCCCACTCTTCCTTAAGGAATTTTTCCGCAGAAGCAAAATCGGTAAAAGTTTTATATTCTGCCGTCGGAACATTATATTTTTTCATAAAATCTTTAGCAAAAGTTTTGCTTGCTTCAAGCATTGCACCTTTTTTTGAAGGGCCGAAAATTTTTAATCCTTTGGAATTAAAAAAATCCGTTATTCCAAGAGCTAAAGGAACTTCCGGACCGACAAAAGTATAATCTATTTTGTTATCAAGCGCAAATTTTGCAAGGCTTTCAAAATCATCAACTTTAATGTTTGCAATTTCTGCCTGTTTTGCAATTCCCGCATTTCCCGGTACACAGTAAATTTTTTCAATTCTTTTGCTTTGAGCAAGTTTCCAAACAATAGCATGCTCTCTTCCGCCGCTGCCTATAACCAAAAATTTCATATTTTCCCCAATTTAAAAAATGTATTTATCAAAAAACTTAACCAAAATCAAAAACGATACAAACGAAATTACAAAAGTTGCAACCATTGTTATCCAATTGGATTTTATTAATGATTTTATACCGTTGTCGGAACCGTTGCCGTTTTTACGCATAGCATAAGCCAGCCTTATTTCCTTGCTTAAATCCGCATACTCTACAAAATGAGGACAAGAATCCTGCTCTCTTTTCCATTTACATTCCATCATACAGAAAATTTTTCCCTCGCCGTTTGCATCAACGTTATTATCGCCTTGAAAAAGACAAGTAATACAATTTTTCATTTATTCTAATCCTCCAATCATCCAATCTTCTAATCTTCCAAATAGTCTATAGCATTCTGAAAAATCTGTTTTCCCCAACCGTAAAAACCGTCAAAACCTTCTCTTGCCGGATGCTGTAAAGCATATACATATCTTTCCGGATGAGGCATAAGACCGAAAACATTCCCTTTATCATTACAAATACCTGCAATAGCGTTTAAAGAACCGTTAGGATCCTGCGGATATTCGGTTTTATTTCCGCTTTTATCACAGTATCTGAAAACTACCTGATTATTTTTTTCAATCTCGTTCAAAATCTTTTTATCTGCAACAAATTTCCCTTCGCCGTGTGCAACGGGAAGAGATATTACATCGGGTAAATTTCTTGTCCACAAACACGATGTATTACCGTTTATTTTTTCAGTTTTAAGATAAACCCATCTGCACTCAAATTTGTTGCTGTCGTTATAAGAAAGTGTTGAAATCTGTTCAAAATCTTTCGGTTTTGGGAGAAGTCCCATTTTCACAAGCACTTGGAATCCGTTACAAATACCGATTATCGGTTTTCCCGACAAAGCAAACTTTTTTACATTATCGCCGAGCTTGTTTTTTATCTCATTCGATAAAATTTTCCCGGATGCTATATCGTCTCCATAAGAAAATCCGCCTGGAACAGCCAAAACATCATAAGATAAAATTTTATTTTTGTTGGAAATAAGTTCATTTATATGAACTCTGTCTACATTTGCTCCGCACAACTCAAATGCCGTCTTTAATTCATAATCACAGTTTGTTCCTGCCGTTCTTATAATAATTACTTTTGCTTTTTTCATATTGTTTACCGTTTACCATTGCAAAGTTTTTTGCCAAGCCTTTTGTAAATTTTTTATATTTTCTTTTATCGACATTTTTTGTTTTTTAGATGACAGAATCAAATTTTTGTTATCGAAAACTTTACCTATTTTTGAAATAATGCTTCCTTTAAAAAGTTTTTCAATTTCTTTTTCATTTTCGGGATTTACTTCAATTATAAATCTTGTATTGCTTTCGGAAAACAAAATTTCTGCAGCCGACATTTTTTCATTTGTTTTAATTAAATCTATATCAATATCGGCTCCCTTATCTCCGGCAAAAGCCATTTCGGCAATTGCAGTTACAAATCCGCCGTCGGAACAATCGTGGCAGGCTTCAACAATTCCTGCATTTATTGCCTTATGAACTTTCTTCATCAAATCTTTAGAAACTTTCACATCCACTTCGGGAACTATTCCGTTTTTAATATTTTTTATTTTGGCATATACCGAACAGCCTAGCTCATTTTTTGTAACGCCGAGCAGATAAATACTGTTTCCTGCCTGTTTTAAATCCATTGTTACCGTTTTTGTAACATCTTCCATTACGGACATTGAAGAAACCAAAAAAGCGGGCGGAATGGAATATGTTTTTCCGTCGATTGTATATTCGTTATACAGACTGTCTTTACCGGAAATAAACGGCACTCCGTAACCTAAAGACAAGTCATACGCCGCCTGTGCAGCACGGACAAGACTGCCTAAAATTTCAGGTTTGTTAGGGTTTCCCCAGCAGAAATTATCAAGCAGAGAAATTTTCTCGGGATCTGCGCCTACACAAACTGCATTTCTCATTGCCTCTTCTACGGCAGATGCCGTCATTTTATATGTATCCGTTTTTCCGTATTCAGGATTTAATCCGTTTGAAAGAACTACACCCTTTTTCGTTCCTTTTACTACGGTATAAGGCCAAATAACTGCCGCATCCTGCGGACCGGAATTTGTTATGGAACTGCCCTGTAAAGGTTTTACTACAGTCTGTCCCTGAACTTCATGGTCATACTGTCTTATAATCCAATCTCTTGAACAAACATTAATATCCGACAAAACATTCTTTATATCGGCAGCCAATTGTTTTTCCGAAACTGTTACGGGAGATTGTTTTTTAGAAACTTTTTCTTTCCATACTGCAGTTCTTGTCGGTTTAGGAACTCCGTCGTGCAGAAAACTCATTTCCATATCTGCAACAATTTCCTTTCCATATTTCAAAATAAGTTTTTTATCGTTAGTAAATTTTCCTATAAAAGTTGCTTCAACGTTTTCTTTTTTAAATAAATTTAAAATTTTATTTTTATTTTTTGGAGGAACGGCAAAAACCATTCTTTCCTGTGCTTCGGAAATCCATATTTCCCAAGGATCAAGCCCTTTATATTTCAAAGGAACTTTTTCAAGTTCCACTACCACACCTGTTTTTTCACCAAGTTCGCCGACAGCACTTGAAAGCCCGCCTGCTCCGCAGTCCGTAACTGCTCTATATAGTTTTAAATCTCTTGCTTTTAGCATGGTATCCAAAACTTTTTTCTCAACAATCGGATTGCCTATCTGAACGGCACTTACATCTGATTCATTATCAAGTTCAACGGAAGAAAACGTCGCACCGTGAATACCGTCTCGTCCTGTCCTGCCGCCGACAACCAAAACCAAATCTCCCGATTTAACTTCTTTCTCGGACATATCTTTAGGAATTATTCCCATAGTTCCGCAATATACCAAAGGATTAGCCATATAACCTTTATCAAAAAACACTCCGCCGTTTACCGTCGGAATACCCATTCTATTACCGTAATCGCGAACACCTGATACAACACCTTTAGCTATTCTTTTCGGATGATGCATGCCTCCCGGAACTTCTTTTGCTTTCGTATCGGGAAGCCCGAAACAGAAAACATCGGTATACACCTAAAATATCTCTTATAACTCCACCGATACCTGTCGCAGAACCTCCGTAAGGTTCCAGTGCCGACGGGTGGTTATGCGTTTCAACTTTAAATGCAACACCGTTTGTCTTATCAAAATCTATAATTCCCGCATTATCTTTAAATACGGAAATACACCAGTCTTTGTTCAGTTTCATTGTAGCGTTAAAGATGGTTTCTTTTAAAAGATTTTTATACTTTACTACTTTCTTTTTACCGTTTTTCTCTTCGGTATATTCAATGTTTCCCGTCAATGTTTTATGTTTGCAGTGTTCGCTCCAAGTTTGTGCGATTGTTTCCAGTTCAACATCCGTAGGGTTTCTTTTTATCTTACGGAAATAGTTTTGTACTTCTTTCATCTCTACAAGAGAAAGAGACAACACACTTTTTCTGCTCAATTCAACCAACTGTTTGTCATTTAAACATAAAATTTCAATTGTGTTTACTTTCATTTTATTAAATATTCCTGAATTAAAGTATTTGCCAACAAGCCCGTAGCTATTTTTCTCAATTTATTTTCGTCAATATTTTTTCCGGTAAGACGATATTTTTTACCTGTCTTAACGATAACATCTTCTTTTATTCCCAAATCTTTTATTGCTTTTACAACACTCTCACTGACCGTATCGGTAACACCGTGCTTAAACCAAACTTCTATGGAATTTTTTTCTATTTTTTTCTTTTTTAAATCTTCGTATTCTTTAACGGCAAAATCTTCGGTAATTTTATCGCTTAACAATTCTTTCCCGATAAATTCCGCATCTTTTCTATTAATATTCCCGTCAAGTCTGTAAACGGCAATATATTCCACGGAAGAAATATCTTTTATTCCTATTGAAGCAATATCCGATGAAGTATGTTTACCCTGGGGATCAACAAAACCTTTCTTTGTTTTTATTTCTATTTCAAAAATCATTTAAAATTTCCTTCCTGTTATTTTTTCATAAGCCTCTATATATTTTTCTCTTGTTTTATTCACAACATCTTCCGGCAAAACAGGAACGGGAGGCTGCTTGTTCCATTTTATTTTTTCAAGATAATCTCTTACGAACTGTTTATCCAAGCTGTCTTGAGATTTACCGACCGTATACTTATCTTTTTCCCAGAATCGTGAAGAATCCGGAGTAAATATTTCATCTATCAAAATGAGTTTACCGTCATATATTCCGAACTCAAGTTTCGTATCTGCAAGAATTATGCCTTTTGACAAACAATATTCACTGACTTTTTTATACAAACTTATTGATATTTCGCTTATTTGTGCAGCCAAATCTTCTCCGATTAATTTCACGGTTTCTTCAAAAGAAATATTTTGATCATGTTCTCCGTCGTCAGCCTTTGTTGACGGAGTAAATATCGGTTCCGGAAGTTTTTCGGATTCTTTGAGCCCTGCAGGAAGTTTTATTCCGCATACCGTCTGAGATTTTTGATATTCTTTCCAGCCGGAGCCTGCCAAATATCCTCTGACGATACATTCAATATCTATTCTTTTTGCTTTTTTTACTATCATTGATCGATCTTTTAAGAATTCAAACTTTTTCAGTTCTTCTGGAAATTCATCAAAATTTCCCGTTATTATGTGATTAGGTATTACATTTTGAACAAAGTCAAACCAAAACATTGATATTTTGTGAAGGATTTTGCCTTTGTCGGTAACAAGCGGCGATAAAACATAATCAAATGCGGAAATTCTGTCGGTAGCAACAATAAAGAGTTTATCGTTTTGATATTCATAAACATCTCTTACCTTGCCGGAATGAAGCAACTTACAATTTGGTAACTCGGGTGCTGTAATCATTTATTTCTCCAATAAACCAGCTGAGAAGCTGAGAATTTAACTAGAAATTAGCAATGAGCAATTTTGGTATTTTATTTATTTTAGATTTTTTGCTTTGCAAAAAATATTAGTTATTTTGTCTAAAGGACACATAAATTGTTAATTTATAATTTATAATTGCTAATCGTTGTTTCGTCGTTTATTGTACATTATACATTGTACATTGTTTTATTTTATCTTTTTTAGCAGAACTTTTCAAGAAAAAAGAGAACTATTTTGCAAGAAATTTAACAAGAACAAAACCGCCTATGAGAAGAACCATAAAAACGACTGTCAAAAGATTAAAATATTTTTCTATAAAATACCGAATTTTTTCACCGAAAATCCTGATAAGACCGGCGACGATAAAAAACCTTGCGGATCTGCCGGCTGCAGAAGCAACGATTAAAGATATTATTGAAATTTTCACAAGACCTGCAACTATGGTAAAAACTTTGAAAGGAATAGGAGTAAATGCTGCAGTAAAAACGGCAAGAAAAGCATGTTCCTGATATTTTACGCTTACAATATCAACTGCTCCCTGCAAATTATACAAATCTACAATTTTCTGTCCTATAAGCTCGTACAATTGGTACCCTATAAAATATCCTAACAAGGCACCCAAAACAGAACCTGCGGAACAAATTAAAGCCGTTTGAAACCATTTTTTTCTGTCGGCGATAACCATAGGTATCAAAAGAACATCCGGCGGAACAGGAAAAAAAGAACTCTCGGCAAAAGCTATACAAAACAATGCCCAATTTGCATATTTGGTTTTCGCCCAATTTATAGTCCAGTCGTAACATTTTCTTATAAAATTCATTTAATAACCTTTAATATTTTTATTTCTTTTATAACAAAAATTCTTCCGTAAACAACTTTCGCAATAATACAATATTTGAAAGCAAAATTCAAAAGAAAAAGAAAGCATTTATGATTTTTTTATACTCAATGTTATTCCAAGCGCAACTACTGCCAATGAAATTAAAACGACAAAAGGAACGGTATATCCGCCTGAAACAGCAAGCAAATAACTTTCAAAAGATGCTATAAGCGAAGCTATTAACAAATTTAGATTAAATACGGAATAATTTAAATTATAATTTTTTTTACCGAAAAAATCTGCAACAAATGCTGCAGATATAGTGGGGCAGCATCCAAAAGATAATCCGACGATACATAACCCTGCAATACATAAAACGACAGATGAGTTCATTACGGCTTCCAATATAACAATACCTGCAATCACAGTTAACATATCGGCATATATCATAGTTTTTTTACAACCGAATTTATCAAATATCAGACCACAAATTATTCTTCCAAAACCGTTACAAATCGATAACACTCCAACCATGGTTACGGCCAAAGTTTCCGAAAGTCCGCTTGCAAGAGAAATATCTTTTGCAATGGATATCACGGTGTTCCCGCAGGAAGCTAAAAATGTTATAACCGCTAAAGCTTTCCAAAAAGAAATACTTTTAAGCATTTCCGTCAATGTATAATCTTTTGTTTGTAAAGATACGGAACTTAAATTTGTTTTATCTGTGTCATCAAATACTTTTGCTTTTAGTATCAATGCACAAGCAAATAATACCACAAATAAAGCAATACCGATAGATAAGTATGTGTTTCTCCAACCGAAATTTACATTTGATATCATTTTCGCAGCAATACTTCCCACAATTAATGAGGACGCTCCGTACCCCATAAGAAGCACGCCGGAAGAAAACCCTTTTTTATCCAAAAACCATTGGTTCACAGCCGAAATTATGTTATTGTAAGCAATACCTATACCAAGTCCGCAAACTATTCCGTACCAAAAGTATAACATTGATATACTGCTGCCGGAAAGAAACGACGTAAAAATAAATCCCGTACCGGAAAGAATTGCAGAAATTATTAATGTATTTTTCAAACCGATTCTTTTATTAAGCAAACTACCCAAAACTCCACCCAAACAAAAAAAGCTCATTGTAAGGGTAAAATTTACCGTCAGCTGAGGAACCGTCCAACCGAAATCCTGTGATAAAGGAACTTTCAATATAGACCAAGCATATACGGTTCCTGCAAATAAAAGCGCAATAGTTCCGACAAGCAAATAAAAATATCTTTTTGTATTATTCATTTTTCCCCATTTCTTTATATGATTTTATAACAAAAATTTTGGCTTATTTTATTTTTTATCCATTGAATAATTTTACTCACTCCATTGATTAAAGTCAAGTATTTTTAATAAAAAACAAAAGGCAGAGTTGTTTTCATCAACTCCGTCTTTAACATAAAATTCGGCATAAGATACGAATTTGCGGCTAAACAGCAATAAAAATAATTTTTAAGATTTATTTAAAGTAATAAAATCCCAGCAGTAACGCCCCGAATAGAATTCTGTACCAGCCAAACAATTTAAAATTATTTGCTGAAATATACCTGATAAACCATTTTATTACAACTACTGCCGAGATAAAAGCGGCAATAAAACCTATAGCAATTATTATAACCGTATCCGTATTTATTATTGAAGAACTTTTGTATAAATCGTAAAATGTTGCCGCAAACATTATCGGTATAGCCAAAAAGAAAGAAAATTCCGCAGCGGCTTTTCTGGAAAGCCCGGAACAAACTCCCCCCATTATGGTTGCTCCGGATCTTGAAACGCCCGGAATAAGTGCAAGTATCTGTGAAAGTCCGACGATTAATGCAGATTTTTTATTTATATCCAAAGCCTCTTCGGTTTTTACTTTTATATTTTTATTTTCTATATAGAGAATTATATACCCTCCGAGTATCAATGCAAAAGATACAGTTATCGGGTTAAACAAATAATTTTTTATTATTCCGTGAAAGAAAAAACCTACTGCAGAAGCAGGAACAAAAGCGATGAAAAGGTTGATTACAAAAGATAAAGACGGATAGTCTTTGGGCGAAGAGATGAAGAGATGAAAAGATGAAGAGATTGAACTGCGAGATCCTGCATCGTGGTGCGGGATGACAGATTTTAGTTCTTTGATGGAATTTCTTATAAGTTTAATAATTTTTGCTCTGTACAGCCATACAACTGCCAAAATTGCACCAAGCTGTATTACTATTTCAAAAAGCGATGCCGCATCATCATTAAAATTTACCATATCGGCACAAACTATTAAATGTCCCGTAGATGATACAGGCAGAAACTCCGTTAATCCCTCAACTATGCCTAAAAATATTAATTTTATTATCAAAACTAAGTTTATCATTACTTATTCCCGGAAATAATTATTCCGATAAAATTATTTTTGTCGTCTTTAAGCGGAATAATATTTATTTTATATTCGGAAACATCCATATTTATGCTATCTTTAGGATTTTCCAAAACAATTGAAATATTTTTTAAAATTTCGGAATTTTTTGTAAGGTTTACAATATGACTTCCGGCATCTTGTTTTTGCAGAATAATATCATCTCTATCAACACAGAATATCAGCCTTGCTTTATTATCAAAAATTATAAATATTTCGTCGGATAAATTCAGATATGTTTTAAATATTTTATTTATTAAAGCCGTATTTTTACCGCAGTCGTCACTATCATTTTTTTGTTGGCTTATACTGCAGGCAAGAACCATATTAACAATATCGGAATATATTGTCTTTTTATTTATTTCATTAACCGACAAATATTTTTTTGTTTTATTAAACGGTCTGAGAAAGAAAAATTTTGCCAAATAATAAATAATAAAGGAAATAATAAAAGTAACTATAAAACCATAAACATAAAGTTTTATCTTCCACATTTTGAAATCATCAAAAAATTCCAGTAAAGAATATTTTACACATAATGTAGAACTGTCATTTAAAGGCTGAGAATAAACATACTCATAAGGATAGGATTTTTGAAGAGATTTAGTTTTCAGCAAAACGATATTTTTATAAAAATCGTTATCATATTTTTTACTCCACTTTGAAGAATCGTTATGAATTACGACATTTAAATTTTTATCAAGAACAAAAGCTTCTTTTACCGTTTTTATTTTGGAAAGTTTTTCTATGGAATAAAGAAGAGCAATATCATCATCTTTCATTACGGCTGTTTTTATCTCGGGCGAAATAAGTTCTATAAAAGAAAGCGTATTTAACTCGGAATTGCTTTCATGTTGTGATACTCTCTCGTTATAAATCAGTTCTACAAATCCGTACAAAAGCCCCGAAAGACATAAAAAAGTCAATATGGTTAAAAATATTATATTTTTTTTCATTTAGTTAAGTTTTTCAAGAAGAACTTCTGCAAAATGTCTTGCGGCTTCCGGACCGTTGCCGGTAATAATTTGCCCGTCAACTTCTACATCCTTTCCGGTATAATTTGCACCGTTTTGTTTCAGTATATCCGCACCGCTTGGAAATACCGTCGCTTTTTTGCCGTTAAGCAAACCTGCTTTTGCCAGTATTACCGGAGCGATACATATGGCACTTACGATTTTGCCGCTGTCATAAAAATTTTTTGCAATATCATGGGCAGTTTTATCGTCAAAATATACCGAAGCACCGTTTCCGCCCACAAAAAATATTCCGCAAAAATCTTTAACATCAATATCTTTTACAAGCATTTGGCTTTGAGCTTTTATTTTTATTTTTCCGTATATCTCGCCTACAACGGTACTGGCAACAGTAACTTCCACACCGGCTTTTTCCAATATATTTTTCGGTTCAATATATTCTTCATCTCTAAAAACTTCCGGAGCAACCACAAAAACAACTTTTTTCATATTTTCTCCAATATAATAAAATAATGCAAGGACACAGAAAAAATTGAAAGATTTGTCAGTGAGACAAAGTATTTTGCTACCGCGGTGTGCTTTAGTGAAAGCGTTAGCGTACGGCACATAAGGGAGCAAAATACAAAGTCGTAACTAAAAGCTTTCAATTTTTTCACTATAACTTTACTTAATAATTACTTTTTTTATTATTACATCATCAAGCGGTTTGTCGGATAAATCACTGTCAACTCTTGCAATTTTCTTAACAACTTCCAAATCTTTACTGCTTACCACTTGTCCGAAAATCGTATGATGTCCCGTGAGCCAAGGAGTTTTTACTTCCGTTATAAAGAATTGAGAACCGTTCGTGTTAGGCCCGGCATTTGCCATAGCCAAAAGTCCGGGTTTATCAAAAGCCAATCCGTTATCCGTTTCATCTTTAAATGTATATCCAGGACCGCCCGTTCCCGTTCCCAAAGGGCATCCTCCCTGTATCATAAACTCGGGAATAACTCTGTGAAAAGTCAAACCGTCATAAAAGTTTCTTTTTGTTTTTTCGCCTGTTTTAGGATCGACAAATTCCTTTTTACCCTCGGCAAGTCCTACAAAATTTTCTACCGTTACGGGAGATTCTTCAGGAAATAATTCTATTTCAATATTTCCCATGTTGGTTTCAATAATTGCTTTCATTTTTTTCTCCAATTTTATAATTTCTTCCGTAGAACTTTCTTCTCCGTCTGCTCCGGAAACAGCAGACTTTGTAACAACGTTTTTCCCCGTTGAACAGGCTAAAACAAAAAACATCCCTAATAATATAAAATATATTTTTTTCATAATGGAAAGATTTTACTATTTTTTAGTTTTTTTGGCAACTTTTTTATTTCTGATATGGTCTTCCAATGATTCGGCAAAAAAATGTGTACCGTTGCCTTTGGAAACAAAATATAAGCTGTTGGTTACCGCATGATATAAAACGGCATCAACGGCTTTTGCTCCGGGATTGCATATCGGGCCTGGCGGAAGCCCGAAATGTCTGTAAGTGTTGTAAGGAGATTTAAATTCCAAATCATCATAAGTTAATCTTTCTTTAATTTGTCCCATAGCATAAAGCACCGTAGCACATGATTCAAGCCGCATTCTTTTCTTCAGTCTGTTTAAAAAAACTCCGGCAATAACAGCTCTTTCTTCATCGGCAACAGCTTCCCTTTCAACTATGGAAGCAAGTATTATTACATCTTTTTTACTCATATTTATTTGTTTTAATCTGTCTTCTTTTTCACGAGTCCAATATTTATTAAATTCGTTATTCATTGTTTTTACAACATCATTTTCATCCATTTGCGGCGGCAAAAAATATGTGTTAGGAAAAAGGTATCCTTCCAACTTCCTTTCATTTGCAATATTTAAAAATTTTTCTCCGCTGCAAATATTTTTCTCTTCCAATGTATGTGCAATCTGTTTTAACGTGAACCCCTCCGGGATTGTAACTTTTATATTTTTATTTTCTCCGTTTTTCAGTTTGCATATTACTTTGTACAAAGAATCTCCGGTATTAAAATCATACAACCCTGCCTGAAGCTTTTTGGAATAACCAAAAGTTTTTGTTATGCCTAAAAATATTTTCGGATAAGAAATAATACCGTTATCTTTTAATATTTTAGCTATTTTAAATGGCGACGAGCCTTTCGGAATAAAAACTTCCGTTTCCTTAATATTTTTACTTTTGAAAAACACTAACGAAAAAAACGTTACCGAAAGTATTAATAAAACAGTTACAAATATCGCTATTCTTTTAGCCATAAATCGCTAAGCTCCGCAGTTATATCAAATTCCATCTCGGAATTTTTATTTTTATTCTTTTTTTGTTTTTGATTTTTTTCTTCCTTGTTATCTTCTTTCAACCATAAGTCACTAAGTTCTCTGCTGATAGCGGAAAAATCGTCTTTTTGTTTCATTCTTATAACATTATTGATGGTTTTTTCTTCTTTTGCTCTGTTATAAATAAACTCCGCAACTGACATTTTCTTTGCACCGTTTCCGCCGATTCTTCTATAGATTCCTTTATCGTTTGTAACAACAACTATATTATATGGTTTATAAGAATTTTCAACATATTCCACTATTACATCGTCGGCACTTTTCTGACCCTCACTGAAAATGGTTTTTATGCCTTTTATCGTGGTGGTAGTCCAGCTGTCCGGTTCATAAGGATTGGAACTTTTACAGTCGAAAACGACTGTAATTTTATTTTTACCTTGCGGATTATAACGCAAAATAAAATCTATAAGCTTGTTTCTCTGCAGTTCCAAGCTGCTTGCAGAAAACATCTCACTGAATCTTATAACATTATATCCGTCAACCAAGTATTCCATAATGATATTATGATACAATATTATAAAATAAATTGCCAATAAAAAATTAATCTGAAATATTATTAAATTGTTCTTTGGTTTCCCCATTCATGTAATGTAACACCTGATGTAGTGTTAAAAGTTAGTTGCATTACATTTCTTATACCTTGTTTAGATAAATCTTCATTATAAACTCCTGCGTCAAATCTATATTTTTCTTTTCCATCACTACCGCTACCATTTACATAAAAAAAAGTAAAATATTTATTACCTCTAGCATCTATTCCTAAAACAACATCAAAACATGTTATTCCGCTGCTATTAGCTAACGTTAAAAAATTTCCATATTCGGAATAATAAGCCTTTTGTGCGGACAATATTGTTCCAAGCAACGAATGTCCTTCACTCATTTTCGCTTTGTCGACGTAACCTCTGTAAATCGGCACGGAAATTACCGACAGAATGATAACTATTGCGATTGTGATAACCAACTCTACAAGGGTAAAAGCGGCACGGCTAAGAGGTGTTTTGTTAACATTAACAGAACAAACAGCAGATCTCTCGTCGCTTCGCTCACTCGAGATGACAGGCATGGCTATTTCGGGAATGACAGAAGAGTG
>CAJOJJ010000039.1 GCA_905234925.1 uncultured Endomicrobiia bacterium | reverse complement strand
TAGCTGATAGGCTGATAAGTTTTCGGTATTTATTTTTAACAGAAAATTTTGCAAAGCAAAATTTTACTTTAAACTTCTCAGCTTATCACCTGCTCAGCTCCTCAGCTGTCTTTGTTCTTTGGATTTTCCTTAAGGAGTGCTTTTGTTTCGGCAGGTTCGGCTATCAGCAGTTATTTTTCCATAGCAAAAAAATAACGGCTGATTTATTTCATGGCAGTACAAGCACACAAAACAAACAGCCGTGATCCAATAGCCCGCAAGGGGCTAATGAATACTTGGAATAAAAAACTGAGGTAATTAGTCTCAATTAATTATTCCTAAACGAACTGTTTTTGGCTTGTACTGCATTCTGCTTTAGCAAAACTGCATCCTTTCGGATTCCAAAAACATTTTAAATATTAAGTTAATAAGTAAATTATACCATAGACAATAAAATTTGTCAAAAAGAAAAATAATCGGTTTTTCTATGCTTATTTATTTTTCTTTTTTAATTCTTGTTCCAAAAATTTAATTTTATCTTTTAAAAATTTTATTTCACTTTTTAGCACATTTATTTCATAGTCTTTAACCTTTATTTTCTTATCGGTATTTTCTTTATCTTCCTTTTGAAAATCACAAAAAAAATAATCTTGAGGCAACTTAAAAACTGAAATTAATTTTGAAACTGATTTTGACGTAGGCGTTGTTTTTCCCGTAAGCCAATTACTAACTACACTTTCTTCGGCATTAATTTTTTCTGCCAGTTTTTTCTGAGTTATTTTTTGTTTTCTTAAAAGCAACAATAAATTCACAGGTAAAAATTTTTCTTTTTTCATTTATAACTCCGTATTGAAATTAAAATACAAGAATAAAAAAGTCTTGACAAAACACAATTAATTAGTTAAAATATACATAATAAAACAATTAATTGGTTTAATAAACAAAAAACAAACAGCAAAAAAATGAATAAATTTATAAGAAAACACCATATAAAAAAACACAAGGAAATAAGCAAATGCTTATTTAAAAATCTTATCAAAGGGAAAAATCTTGTGTATTGACTGCAGGTTATCTGCAAATACCCTGCAGTTTTTTATTATTATATCCGTTTTATAATATTTTATCAAATAAAATTTGACTTAAATATAACAAAGGAGGAAGTTTATGAAAAAAATAAAAGGTTTTACATTAGTAGAGTTGGTTATCACTATTGCAATAGTGATAATTTTATCGGTAATTTCTGTACCGATTTATAGAGGATATGTTGACAAGGCAAAATGGTCAGAAGGATATGCTTTAATGGGTACAATCTTATCTGCTCAAAAAACTTATTATAGTGAGTATGGAAACTTTTTGAATGATGGTAGAAGCAGTGCTGGAAATGCAGCTTTTTCAAATAAAGAAGATGTTCTTGGAATAGATGCACGTGGAAATAAATATTTTACTGCTTTCAATATTGGATATTCCGCCGACGGGTTGGAAACTCGTCGTTTTTCTAGTAGAATAAAACTTCCTACAGAATTAATAACTGATACTAATAAAACATGTTTAATATTATATTATGATGTAACATCAGGAGCAACATATGAAGTAAATGCAGCAAACGTAGGTTATTATGATTAAAGACTTATAAATAATTTCCAGAAATACAACAGTATTTCTGACAGAAACAGGGTTGCGACATAGCGGCAACCCTGTTTTTTGTTTGAAAGGCAAAAATGTATTTTATGAATATGGATCCAGGAGCAAAGTCCGCAACGGAACAGGAATTGATAATTTATATTTTATAATTAACTGCAACGACGCTGGATTGCCACGCTCGACGTAGTCTCGCTCGCAATGACGACGAAAAAGCCAATAAAAGTAAGGACACAGAAAAAAGTACTTATCAAAAAACGCAAAAAGATAAATTGTGTTTTTTGACAAGACCTTAAGATTTGAAGCAAGAATGAAGAAACGCAAGAGTGCGGTGTGCGTAAATAGCACATAAGCTCTTGCGTTTCAATATTATTGCCCAAATATTAAGGTCTCTTTTACCAATGTAAAATTGGGTGGCGGGCAGCCTCTACTTCATTTAATCTCTTAACTGACGTATTTACCGGAGCATTGTGAACTGCTTCCGGATTAGTCTTTGATTCTTCAAAAATATTTATCAAAGTTTCAACAAATTCATCCAATGTCTGTTTGGATTCCGTCTCTGTCGGTTCTATCATCATTGCTTCTTCAACAATTAAAGGAAAGTATATCGTGGGTGCATAGTAACCATTATCAAGAAGTCTTTTGGCAACATCAAGAGTTCTTATGCCGTCGCCTAAAGCACCTTTTAAAGACATTGCAAATTCGTGCATACAACAGTTGCCGGCAGGAATTTTAACTTTATCTTTTAATTTTGAAAGAATATAATTTGCATTAACTACAGCCTGTTTCGATGCTTCGGTCAAGCCGTCAGCACCGAGTGCTTTAATATAAGCACAAGCTTTAAGTATTACAGGGAAATTTCCGTAGAAAGCTTTCATCTGTCCGATAGATTTTTCTTTATCGTTAAAATGAAATTTAAAAGTTCCCTCCTCTTTTACTACAAACGGCGAAGGCAAAAATTCTTTTAAAAATGCTTTTACACCGACCGGACCGGAACCCGGACCGCCGCCGCCGTGAGGCGTGGAAAATGTTTTATGCAAATTTATATGCATAACATCAAAGCCGATGTCTGCCGGTCTTAGTATTCCCATAACGGCATTTAAGTTTGCTCCGTCATAATACATTAAAGAACCGTTATCGTGCATAAGTTTTGTTATTTCTTTTATATTTTTTTCAAACACACCTAAAGTATTGGGAACCGTCATCATCATGGCAGCGACATCTGAATTTAAAACCTGCTTTAAATTTTCAGGGCTTACTATTCCGTGTTCATCGGATTTAACCGAAATTATTTCAAAGCCTGCCAATGCCGCAGAAGCAGGATTAGTTCCGTGTGCAGAATCGGGAACAATAATCTTTGTTCTTTTTTCGTTTCTGCTTTTAAAATATTTGGCAATTATTAAAAGCCCCGTATATTCGCCGTGAGCACCTGCCGCAGGCTGAAAAGTAAAATAGTCCATACCGGAAATTTCCGACAGACCTTTTTGCAACTCATACATTACTTCCAAACTTCCCTGCATGGTTTCTTCATCCTGATAAGGATGAACCGACGAAAAACCGTCAAACTTTGCAATTTTTTCGTTAACCAAAGGATTATGCTTCATGGTACATGAGCCTAAAGGATACATTGTCGTGCTTAAAGCATAATTTTTCCTTGATAAATTGGTATAATGCCTTAATAAAGAATTTTCCGAAATATTCGGTATATTCGGAACGGATTTTCTTTTATACTTATCATCGATATTTGCATTTAATGCAACATCGCATTCTACAATCTTTTCTTCGTTTCTGTTTGATTTTATTTCATTTAAAGTTTTGTTATTATTCATTTTTATACTCTCGATAAAATTTCTGCAAGTTTATCTATTTCCTGTTTTGTTCTTTTTTCTGTTACCGAAAACATTAAACAGTTATCATAGCCGCCATTTAACGAACAGATTTGCGATAAACTTAAAGGACCTAAAATATTTTCTTTTAAAAGTTCTTCATTTATCTTTTTAATATCTTTATCCGTCTTAAAAACAAACTCATTAAAGAAAACTCCGTCTTTAAACAAAGGAGTAAAACCTTTTATATTTTTAATTTCATCAAAAGCATATCTTGCTTTGGAAATATTTGCTTCGGCAAGTTCTTTTATTCCTGCAGCACCTAAATATGCCGCATAAACGCATGCCGCAAAAGAATTCAGTGCTGCATTTGTGCAAATATTTGATGTAGCTTTTTCTCTTCTGATATGCTGTTCTCTGGACTGTAACGTAAGAACAAAACCTCTTTTACCGTCTTTATCTACGGTTTGCCCTACTATTCTTCCGGGCATTTTCCATTCGAGAGCTTTTGTTACAGCCATAAAGCCGAATGTTGAGCCGCCCATATACATTTGGTTACCGAAAACTTGTCCTTCTCCTACGGCAATATCCGCACCGTATTCCGCAGGTGTTGCCAACAAACCTAAAGAAACAAGATTTACTACGGAAATAAACAAAGCTTTTTTGGATTTTGTTATTTCGGAAAGTGCCTGCATATCCTCAATATTTCCAAAGAAGTTAGGGTTTTGAATAACAACAGCAGCGACATTTTCGTCAATGATATTGTTTAACGTATCTTTACTTATTGAACCCGTTTTATCGTCAATATCAACTTTTATAATTTCGGTATTGAGATTTTTTATATATGTTTCCATAACGGAGATGTATTCGGGATTTAATGCTTTTGAAACTATAACTTTATTTTTTCTTGTAGTTCTTATTGCAAGAATAACAGCTTCGGCAACCGCAGTTGCTCCGTCGTACATGGAAGCATTTGAACAATCAAGCCCCGTAAGCTGACAGATAATACTCTGATACTCAAATATTGCCTGCAACGTTCCCTGACTGGCTTCCGCCTGATAGGGAGTATATGCCGTCCAAAATTCAGACCTGCCTACAATTTCGTCAACTATCGACGGAACGAAATGATCGTAAACTCCCGCACCTCTGAAACAAACCAAGTCGGATTTGTTTTTTTGTGCATAACCTTTAAATAAAGATAAAAGCTGCTGCTCGGACATACTGCCAGGCAAATTCAGCTTTTTTGCTCTTAAAACTTCAGGTATCTGCAATGACAAAAGTTCTTCGGTATCTTTTACACCGATACTCTCAAACATTTCTTTTTTATCTTTGCTGCTTATTGGTATATAATTCATTATATGTTAACCTTCAATTATTTTTTTATAATCTTCGTCATTTAATAAACTCTTAAAATCTTCTTCGTTTGCTACTTCCAATACGAAGAAATAACCTTTTTCATAAGGAGACTGATTTATTAATTCCGGAGCAGAAAGAAGTTCTTCGTTTACTTCAACAACTTTTCCTGAAACAGGACAATAAATATCAAATGCCGATTTTACGGATTCAACAACTGCACAAGGCTGTTCTTTGGAAAATTCTTTTCCGACTTCGGGAAGTTCCACATGAACTATATCAGTAATTTCGTGCTGTGCATGGTCCGTAATACCTACATAAACTTTGTTACCTTCTTTTCTTGCCCATTCGTGTGTTTTTGCATAAAACAAATTGTTTGGTACGTTCATTTTCTATCTCCGTTTTTTTTGATATATATAGGATACTAAATTTTTTATTTTATTTCAATATTTTATAAAAGAGGATAAAATGTTAATAGATTCACATGCTCATGTAAGCGATGCACAGTTTGATACGGACAGGGACGAAGTTCTAAAAAGAGCTTTCGAAAGCGGTTTAAAATATATTTTGGAAGTCGGTTGTGAACCGCCGTTATGGGATAAAGTTGCGGAACTTTCCAAACAAGAAAAAATATTTTCAATGTTCGGGCTTCATCCGCAAGATGCAGATAAATGGTCTGAAGAACTGTTTGAAAAACTAAAGGTTTTATTAAGTAATAAAAAATGTGTTGCCGTCGGAGAAATAGGATTGGACTACCACTATGAAGGATATTCGCCGGAAAAGCAGAAAAATATTTTTGTGAAACAAATAAATTTAGCACTGGAAATAAATAAGCCTATATGCGTTCACTGCCGTGATGCTTATGATGATATGGTTGCAATATTTAAAAGTTTGAAAACTTTACCGAAAGGGGTAATACACTGTTTTTCCGGAAGTTGGGAACAGGCAAAAGTTGTATTGGATATGGGCTTTTTAATAGGTATAGACGGACCATGTACTTATCCGAAATCCAACAAATTAAAAAGAGTTATAGAAAATACTCCTTTGGATAAAATTCTTGTTGAAACTGATTGCCCATATCTTGCACCGCAAAAATACAGAGGAACAAGAAACGAACCTACCTATGTCGTAGAAATTGCTCAAAAAATTGCCGAGATAAAAAATATATCTTTTGAAGAAGTTTGCAGACAAACAACTGAGAATGTTTGCAGATTGTACGGGATGAAAACAACAAATTAGAAGTTAGCAGTTAGCAATGAGCAATTAACGACAAATAACTTTTATAGTTGTTATTTTTTATACCGAAATTAATAATTACTAATTTCTAATTGATAATTGATAATTGTAGTTTTGTCGTTTAAGCAAAATTTTAGTTGTCTATTTATTTTATTTATGGTAAAATATGGCGGTATGCAAAAATACTTATTGGCAATTTTGTTATCTTTAATATTATGTGCAAATATCTTTGCACAACCTCTGGAAATTTCCAAAATGGATAAGACTAACTTATCTTCTTTTTCCGTTGAATTCAACAACAAACTTGAAGTAATTTGAAAAACAATAATTTAATTATCCCGTCTTATAAGAGCAAAAACAAAGAATACTTTTATTTTTCTATTCTTGACAGAAATTTAAAAAATACCATAATAAAAGAAATTCAAAGCGAAAACAAAGAATATTCCGCAAACGAAACCAAAATCGAGTATAAAATAAATAAATTTTTTATTCCGCAAAATACTAAAACAGCTAAAGCTTTTGTTTCCGTAATATTTAATGACAAACTTGAGGTAAATTGTACCGTATTGAACGGTAAATACGGGCTATGGGTTGCGTGGCCGTCAACAAAGGAAAACAATAAATGGGAAAAGCTTTTTTATATAAACGACAAAGAATTAAAAGAAAAAATAGAAAAAGAAATTTTAGAAATTTATGATAGAAGACTAAACAATGCAAAATCAAAAGAATGACAAAAATTTTTTCATCGACATAACAAGGTCAATAATAGTACCTGTTGCTGCATCCGTATGTTTTATAATATGGGTATTTTATCTGTTTAAATATCCTATAGTTACTTTTCCCGTAATATTTGTTATTTTTGCTTTCGTTTATATACTTTCGGGATACGTATTCGGAATAGTTCTTTTAACGTTTGCTATCCCTGTTGCGTTTTTCGTCATAACACCTGACACTACGGATAACCTGCTGTTAATTTGTGAAACCGTATGGCTGGTTTTTGCTTTTTTAAGATTGGAACATTACAGAAGTGTATGGACAGCATCCAAAATAAAACTAAATGTTGAAAACGAAGTTCTCGACAGGGATATTACCATTATACAATCTTCCATAATTGAAAATGAAAATGTATCGAAAGCTACCAAACAAAAAATTCAAACATTTCAGAAACTTGAACAAATAATCAAAACACTTGAAGAAAATATGGACAACAGTAATTTTATAAATGTCATAGAAAATATTACCAAAGATTTTATGGGCAAAGGTAAATTTGTCATAAAAAAACAATCTTCAAAAGATATTTTTGTAAATTATGCCCGTTTTAACAAAAGTCCTCTTCTTATATCAAACACCGATGAAGATAACCGTTTTTCGGAAGAAGATTACAAAGGGATAAGTTCCATAATAATTATGCCTATTGAAGTGGAAAATAATTATTGGGGAACAATAAAAGGTTATACTAAAGATAAAAAAGAAGCATTTAATGACTACGACTTAAGACAGCTGTCAATACTTGCAAATATTCTTGGATTGACAATAAATAACTCCGTGTTATTAAAACAAATAGAAACTCTTGCAATAACCGACGGATTAACCGGACTTTATACAAAAACATATTTTACGGAAAGACTGGAAGAAGAATTCGAAAGAGCAAAAATAAGCAAATTCCCCATAAGTATAGCAATTATAGATATAGATTACTTTAAATTGGTAAACGATACTTACGGACATTTGGCAGGTGATAATTTCTTAAAACAATTAGCAAACATTTTGAAGAAGAGATTCAGAGGCATAGATATTTTGGCAAGATACGGAGGAGAGGAATTTGCCGTATTGATGCTGCACACAACAGCAAATGAAAGTTTTTATATTCTTGAAGAGATAAGAAAAGGCGTAGAAGAAAAAAATTTTGTTGTCCCCATAGATTTTTATACAACAAAAAAAATAAGAAAGACTATTAGTATAGGGCTTGCCACATTGACCGACGAACAGGATATTTATGAATTTATAAAGAAAGCCGACGATGCTCTGTACGAGGCAAAAAAATCGGGGAGAAACAGGACGACAATTTATAATTTATAATTTATAATTTACAATTTATAATTTATATTTATTACAACAAAAAGTTATGAACAACAAAAAAAGCGTATTATTTTTAAAGTTATTTTTCCTACTGTTATGTTTTATCATACTGTACAGTAAAGTGAACAGCGATATCGGAAGATATATTTTAATTCTTATGGTTATGCCGATGGCATTACTGTTTGAACAGGTAAACTTAACTCTGTTTATGATAATTTCTTCAGCATCTATCGCTATGGCAATTTTTACTTTCGGTTTAACAGCATACGAAACAATAATAATTGCTGCAATATTTTTGGTTTCAATACCTATGCTGTCGGTATTTTCCACAAAAAAAAGTAAACTGAAAATAAACGACGGATTAAAAAGAAAAAATGATGAGTTAAAATTCTATAAAGAAGAACTTTTAAACGAACGCAACAGTCTTGTTAACGAAAGAGAATCCTTAGAAAAGAAACTTGAAAGAATCATTCATTTCTATATAATATCAAAAGATTTAAATAAAAATATATATGTACCGCGTAATGTTGCAAATACCGTATTAAATATTTTGTCGTCACGACAAGGCGTAGAATATTGTCTTATTACGAGAAGATTTGTAAACAAACAGGGTGTAGACAGATTACAAATGTTTTCAAGGCTTAATGAAGCAACAAAGAAAAAATGGTATAAACTGGTAAACGGCAATAAAGAAATAGAAAATTTACAAAAACCGACTATAATGAACAAGTTATTTGAAATAGAACATAAACCCGTTATAGTGTGGCCGGTTATTGCCGGGCTTAATTGGGATTTTAGAATATATTTAGTTGTAAAATCAGAATATTCACAACTTTATGTCGAAGAGGGTGAAATATTTATCCCCCATTTAAAACTGTCTGCCAAAAGAATAGGACTGGTTTACGAATTGGAAGAAAAATCCAGAATAGACGGTTTGACGGGACTTTATCTGAAACGCTACTTTATCGAAAAATTGAATTCCGAGTATGAAAGAGTAAAAAGATACGGAACGAATTTTTATTTAATTATGCTTGACATTGATTACTTTAAAAAAGTCAACGACACTTACGGACATTTGGTCGGTGATAAAGTGTTAAAAGAAATTGCTCATATAATTTCAAGTTCTGTCCGACCTGGTGATATCGTCGGAAGATACGGCGGTGAAGAATTTATTATACTGCTTCCGTCAATATCGAAAGAAGCCGTCATCGGAATCGCCGAAAAAATAAGAAAGACTGTTGAAAAAACGGTCTTTAAAGAAAACAATATTGAGTTTGCTACTACAATAAGTATCGGCATTTGCGAATATATGCCCAACACAAAACCTACCAAATTAATCGATAACGTCGACAAAGCTCTCTATGAATCTAAAAAGAAAGGCAGAAACAGGACAACAATTTATAATTTATAATTTAGAATTTAGAAATGAACGGCAACGACGCCGGATTGCCACGATCGATATAGTCTCGCTCGCAATGACGAACTTTTTGAATAAGACAACAAATATCAGGACAAAAATACAATTCAAAAAACACAAAAATATCAATTGCGTTTTTTGAGCGACCGGAAAGATTTTAGGCGAAATGAAGAAACGCAAGAACGAAGTGTATGTCTTATAATACTCGAGTTCTTGCGTTTCAATATTGTAGCCAAAATATTTCGGTCGCAATAAAGCAGCGTTTAAGCTGCTGCCAAAAGTGCATGTAAGTTCTTAATATCCATATCCAACATATTCTCGACTTCTGCGGTAAACTGCAAATTATCCATGAGCAAAAGTTCTATTATTCCGCTTATTGCAAATATTTTATCTTCGTCCGAAGATGTTTTATCTTTAAAAACATCTCTAAGATCATCCAATATTTCGTTATGACTCTTATCTTCTAAAGAGTTAACCATGTCTTTACCAAGAGCTCTGTCATAACTCCTGCCGGTCAATATTCTGTATTCGACAAGCATTTTAAGAAGTTCATTCATATTATCTGTTCTGTCAACATTATTTATCTCCGGCAGAATATTTTCCAATTCATTTATTTGTAATATTCCTTCCAATATTCCCAACAGTTCATATCTGTCAATACTTTCAAACAATCTGCGTTCTATATCGTTAACAATTGCTTTATCTTCTGAAGATTCAACAATTTTGTATATAAAGTCGGGATAACTTTTTTCATATACTCTTTTTACATCAATATTTCTTAAAATTTTTATATACTTAATAAAATTATCCATATCGGTAATATCCACTTTCCCCAGCTTTCTGGCTGCCATAGTGCCTATATTTTTTTTCTTTTCTTCCTTTTGTTGCGGATTGTCCGCAAACATAGTTTTAATTATTTCCAACATAGTCATTCCGTTTTCAGCCGTTGTTTCTTTACTCACTTCATTTAACACTTCTCCGTCGAAAGCTATCGATGCACCCATAACTATAAATCTTTTTATGATGTCCGGAGTAAGCATTATATTTTCTCCGTCTTTTTTTGCAATATTTACTATAATATCTTTAAGATTCTGTCCATAGGCAACTTCCGTTCCGTAATCAACAACCGCTCTTTGTCCTTTTTTAAAACTGCCGTATGATGCGGTTTCCGCACCTTTTATTTGTAATTCATCCGCATTTTCTCCGTAGATTACAACATGCATTTTTCTTAATTTTATTAAATTTACCTTTTCAATTATTTCCTCTAGCCCGATGCCGGTTACATCCAGCATAACATTTGTTATTCCTTTTGTCTGTAATTCATCAAGTACGGAACCGTTTATTTCCTTTACCTTATAACTTCCGTAAATATTTTCCGTCGATATTACCATATTTCTTAAATATTCCGCTTTATCACTGCCGTAACTTAACAGAGCTTTTACCATAGCACCTTTAATACTTTCGGAACTCGCGGCAATAATAACTTTGGAATCTATATATTCGTCGATAACGGCTCTCTTTTCAATATCAACGAACGTCGGAGAAATATACAAAACTTTTTTACCCGACTCTCCTATAATGCTTTTATTTTTAATATCGCTCAATACGGATGCAGCTATTTTGTCCCCATCCGTCTTTTTACCGTCAACAGCCTCATATTTTATTACATTCAAATTTCCGTTTCTTTTTGCTAACTCAAAAACATTTCCTGTTCCTGACACATCCAATACATTACCAGTCTCTTCGGTAACTTCTCGGTTTTCTGTATTTAATATTATCAGCTTTACTTTTATTCCACGTTCCGTCATTTGCACGGCTTCAAGTATTGCTTCAGTATCACCGGCATCAACAACAGCTATAACTTCAGGCTTTACTTTAAACATTGATATTATTCTCAACATCAGTATGTTCAGCCAAACGTTTGCATTTTTCAAAAGAGCAGGAATTAACGATTCCGTATTTAAGGAAACATCAACATCATCCTGAGAATACTGCTTGATAAAATCATCTATAAATTTATCAGAAATATTTTTATCATGAATTACAAAAATTATCGCTTTTGTTTCACTGTTTATTTCTATCTCCAACCGGCTTTCATCAAACATATTACTCAGTGCTGAAGCTGCAGCAGGCAGCCCCCTAACGAAGAAAGAATATTCTAAAAATCTGTCGCCGTGTATAATAATTTCAGCTTTCAATAAACCTGCAGTATTTTTTAATTCTATTTGAACTTTGTCTTCTTCATATTTCTTCCCGATTATGTCCAAAATAATCAAAAGAGCATCGTTATCTTTAAAGCTTCTTGAAATTACCGTTTCTTTCCCCTCGTTTATAATTGTTTCTATTTCTTGCAGACCGTCTATAAGTTCTTTATCCAATCTGATTAAAGTCGCCTGATATCTTTCTATAACCGACAATTTATTTCCGAATTCTTTTTTCAGTCTTGTTACCAAATTTTCGTAATAGTCTCCAGCTTTAACTCTTGTTATCGTGCAGGAACCATGCTCTATCAACTCATTGTAAAAATATTCAAACAATAGGTATTCTTTATCAAAAGGTTCTTCTTCTGACGGTTCAACCGTTATCGGTTCAGCTTCAACCTTTCTTTCTGTTGGCAAAAGATTTCTTTCTGTATCCTGATTTGTCAAACTTAATAATTCCGTATTTTTTTCCAAATTATGTACAATTTGCTTTGTTTCTTTCCCTGTTATATTATATTTTGTTTCATCTATTTCGTTTTTTTTATTTTTTATAAATAAAGATTTAATAATATTACGGGAAATATGCAGAATGAAATCCGTTCCCGCTGCAACAACCAATCCCAAAAAAATATCTCCCGTAATTCTGCCGAAAAATACAAAAGATGCAATATCTGCCGCCATAATAAAAACTCTTTCTATTTCATCAAAAAATGTAATTTTATTACCGTGTTTTTCTTCAAACTTAGACGAAAAAACAACAAACGGTTCAAGGAAAACTCCTATTGATATACCAAGAGGAGTAAATCTAAATTCTTCAGGATTTTTAACTTTTAAAAATTTACCGATTTTAAATAAAATTTTTTCCGTTTTATCCGTTTGGAATAAATTTATTCCCTGTTTTCCGAATTCCGATAAAACCGCTTCAAATTCTTCCGTCAAATATTCAATATCTTCGCTTTCTATATTATATTTATCACCTTTATGGTTCCAAGCTTTCAAATAGTTTATCACATCTTCTTTATTGTTAACAACGACCGGTTTGGATAATATCAAATCTCCGTATTTATTTTCGTTTTTCAATAAGAAACCTAATATTTTTATTTCTCCGTTTTCGTCGATCAAAAATCTTAATGACACATTGGAATTTTTTATTCCGCTTACGGTTACAATCAAACCTTTTTCTTTTCCTCTGTCGGTTAACATAAAAGGATGTCCGGCAATTCTTCCGTATTTATCGCTCTTATCCATCATAAATCTTACGATTCTTAAATATTTTCTTCTGTTTGAATAAGAATAAAGATCGTTTTTATCATTCTTTTTAACAAAAACTCTTTTTTGCGGAGAAACTTGCTCCGCTGCAGGAAGAACTTCCGTTTTTTGATTTATAACACCGTAACCGTTAGCCTTTTCGTCATCAATAATCACTATATGATTATCGGATATTTTATAAAAAACTTTCCTAAAATTGTTTCCTACAAAAGATTTTTTACCGTTAACCGTAATTTCTACGAAGGCAGACTTTTTACTTCTTGTATGACCGTGTATCAATATTTTTCCTTCGGTAAATGCGGCAACATCGTCATCAGTAAAATCTCTTTCGTATCGTCCCCACAGCAATTGTCCATGAGGAGATTCCGCATCGGCATCACTCTTGATATTTTGTATTCTGCGCCCGCCTTTTAAATACTCTCTCCATCCGAATGCTCCCGTTACGGAATTTCTCAACAGATTCAGATAACTTCTTTTTATAGGCCCAGCATGAACTATTACATAATCATCCGTTTCTGCAGCAAGTGCTAAATTTTTTCTCATTGCCTGCTCAAACAGTAAATCCGTAAATTTCCCATAATAACTATTCAAATATTCATAAAAAGCCATACCCTGAAAAACATTACCTTTAACAGCAGTTATTCCTATATCATGATTACCTGCCAATAAATATACCGATTTAGGATATGCTATCTTCAAATTCATTAGAAATTGAATTACGGCCAAAGAAGAATTCATTTCCCCGAGTTTATCAACCTCTTCTCTGTGAATATAATCTCCCTCAAAAACAATTACGGCTTTACCATTGGCAAGTTTTTCTTTATTTGCTTCTATTTTCTGCAGAAGTTTCGGCATCTCGGCATGTATATCGCCTATTACTATAATCTCACCTTTATATCCCTGCAAATCAACATACAAGCCTTCTTGATAACCGCCGTTTTCTTTTCTGCCTAAATTCGTAGCATCGGTAAAATTATCAACTAAATGTTCCAACTCTGCAAGTGTTCCGTAATTTTCCGATATTAAATTTCCGTATCCGTAATCGGAAATATCTTGAACTTCCGACGCTATGCTATACATTTCCACTCCGGAAACTTCTCCGAAAAAGATTTTCTTTATATCGGAACTTATTCCGAATGACGACATTATTTTATTTAAATACTTTATTGCACTTTCTCTGACATTATCCGGAAGCAACAACTTTTCTTTTATTCGTGCTTCATATTCGGCACGAAGTCTGTCGCTTCTTCTGTGTCTGGCCGGGGTATATACTTTTATGTCATCAGAATCTTCTGTCTGCAGAACAAGCTCTTTATATCCTGCAAATATTTGAATTTCGTTATATATAAAATGAACTGTGGTCTCTGCAGCCAAAGCTGCAGGAATAGCAAGTAAATTGCTTATGGGATTAGTCAACACCGCTGCAGCCGATAATACGGTTATTGCTCGTATTACCCAAATTACCGCTTTTTGTCCTGCAGTTAAATTTTTATGTTGTTTCTCGAAACTCGGGCTGTTTTTGGTGTCAAAGAATTTTAAGAAAACAAATGTTTCCAGTACAACGCCCATTGCCACACCTAACGGATTATATCTGAACCGTTCGGGATTCTTTAATCCGATAAACCTTGCAAATTTTTCCAATCTTTTGACCGTGCTTTCCGTCTGCAGCAGTGATAAAGGGAATATCAGCAACGCAACACTCAATGAAAGATGTTCTTTTATTCTTTTATGCAAATAGAACATAGAATCTTCTTTTTCTCGGTTAAAAGGCACATCTATTTGCATATCTTTCAAAACAGCTTTCACTTCATCGGCTTTAAAACCGCTTAAAAAATCTATTATTTCATAAACATTATTTGAAAGTTTAACACCATGACTTTGTTCCCAATCCAACGCATAGTCTTTTAAATTCCATAAATCCGAAGTAAAAAACATCCGAATATCCGACTTAGAAAAAAGTATATGAAGTACGGTTCTTAAATCCTCAGGATTATATATAGATAATTTAGAAATTAAACTGTTGTGCCGTTTATCGAATTCATACATCATAAAAGGTATTGCATACTCATAAACCCAATCTTCAAAACCAAAAATCCTGTCCTCTATTGAATTATAATATGATATTGCATCGTTTATAAAATCAACTTCAAGTTCTTCAGGTATTTTTATACCTTTCTTTTTAAAAACAAGTTCCATAATATTCATAACGATATGATATTTGTTTAAGTAATCTTCTTGTATTTCTTGTTTTAATTTTTTCACTATTTCTAATGTCCATTCTTCAGGAGTAAGCCATAATTGCACAGTCAGTTTTGAAAGGAAGCGTTCCAGATTAAAATGTGCAGGTATTTTCACACCTGATTCTTTTATCGCAGTTCTTGCTCTATCTACGGAATAATTTTTTATTATATTGTTCTCTTTACCTATTTCAGTTTGCAAAACAAAGTCTCTTTTTCCAGTCAATATTACAATTTCATTGTATATAAAATGTATTAAAATTTCATAAGCACACACTATTGGAAAGACGCACAATGCCGTTACAGGATTTACAAACAATGCCGTAAATATTGCCGTCGATACACCCAAAGTTAAACTTGACACTTTTATTCCTAAAAGAGCTTTAGCCTGCACTTCTGTCCAATTTTTATGTTGACCGGCAAAATCTTTTTTCCATAAAGAAATCAATTCCGTAAAAGAACCGATTGCTACACCTATAGGATTGAATCTAAATTCTTCGGGATGTTTTAATCCTATAGACCTTGCAAATTTTTCTAAAAGTACTACCGTTTTTTCAGACTGCAAAACGGTATATTTGTCAACATCAAATATTTCTCCCGAACCAATATTTAACTTTCTTGTTAACTCTTTAATTTTATTTCTGTATTTTTTATTAAGTTCTTCTATATCGGAATTCGTAAGATATACAGTATGATCGGCAGCTATCATCGGGGCTGACGCAATTTGCCATAAAGTTAAATGTCCTTTACTTTTTGCCAATTTATTCTGCGATAAAGTTTGTAAATAATTTATTATCGACAATTCCAAACTTGAAACATAATAATCTTCTCCTTCTGTACCATCGGAAGCGGTATCATGCACCAAAACACTGTAAGCAATATCCGTATCATCGTTCGTACCGACAATTATCGTAGGTAAATCAGTTATTCCTTCTTTCTGCAAAATATTAATTAAATTTTTTGCAAATTTATCGGAATGACAATCCTGAAAGATAAATATTTTTGTTCCTAAATTAACACCATTACTATCGGCCTTTATCAAAACATTTGCAAAATCGTTTACGGAAATATACTTACCGAATAAAAAAACATAATCTTCTATCGGAGCGCCACCCGCAACATAATCTATAGTTATTTTTGCTATATCTACATAAGGAAAAGTTGAGCTTTGACCGTATATAAATTTATCATCTGCTCCATGTCCATCAAATATAAAAACACCTTTTTCTTTTCCGTATTTATCAAAATTTATTATCTTATCAAAAAAAGCTTCTATATTTCTCGTATCGGTTACGGAATCGGTTTCATAAAGTTCCAAAGGCTCAAAAGCATAAGGAGTTATGTCAAGAATTTCTAAAATTCTTCTTATACCTTTTGAGGAAAATCTTATAGAACCATCTATGCTATTCCTGCTATGTATACTGAATACCGCAGTTTCATTATCAAAAACGTTTATTGAACTTGCCTTTTTAAAAATCTCATTATAATACGAAATGGTCTCAGTAATAATATCATCAAAAGTTTTTCCAGAAATTTCGTTCCAATTACTTTCCACGGAAGCTTTGATACTTCTTAAAAAATTTATAGCCAAATTATACTGTTCAATATAAGACATTCCTTCCTGTTCACAATAAGAAATAAATTTTTCATTAAAAAATATTCTTTCAAAATCTTTGTCCGTAATCATTTCCATTACGGAAATATCGTTATCATTTTTTTCAGCCATAGAGAATATTTGACTTCTTTCAAGGACATTAATCAAACGCTGTAATCTGTTGGAATATTTTTTTTGCGACGGGGAAGATGTTTTACTACCTATAAGTTCCGTTATTTCACTTTTCAATACACCGGAACGATAATCAGTATATACCGACTGTGCAACCGGT
>CAJOJJ010000038.1 GCA_905234925.1 uncultured Endomicrobiia bacterium | reverse complement strand
ATCTACAATATCTTTAACAATTCTTTGCAAACTATCTTCCAATGAGCCCAAATCGTCACTTTCCAAAATTTTTGCTGCAGCCAAATCTGAAATAAGTTTTATTCCGGCTTCTTCGTCAAGTTTGCTTATTTCCTGCTTTTGTTGAGGATTGTCGAGAATATCAATAATTTTTTGTTGTGTCTGTGAAGAAAGAGATGCAATTGCCGGAGCCAAAGTTTGGAAAGATATTTTACTTTGCTCTTTTGCTAATTGATAATATGTTTTCTCTGCAATATCTATCCCGTCGGAAACATTAGGCGTTATTACTATATAACTTACATTATGATTTTTAAGTATTTCTGTTACGGTTTGAGAATGAAAACCGCCGGTGATGACGATGTCTACTCTCTTCGCTTCGCTAAAAGGTGGAATATTGGAAGAAGAAAAAGGTGTTTTATTTAACATGGATTGCGGATCTGAGTCCGCAATGACAGCACTACGTGCTGAAGATTGCTTCGTCGAGAAATCTCCTCGCAATGACGACATTGAAAAATTGTTTTTTGTCGTTTCGTCATTTATTGTACCTTTTTTCTGTTCTGAAGAAAACAGGTTTTCGGCAAAATATAAGTTTCTGTCTAAGTTTACTTTATAAAATTTGTCGACCTCATCAATGTATTCGTCAAGCATACTTAATACTCTGTTATCAACGTATTTATCCCACAGTTGTTTATAAGTATCTATATTTTCTTTATAATAAACGTAGTCATCCGATGTTATTTTACTTGTTACATAATTTTTTAAATATTTTTCAAAGTTCGTCATAAACACAATATCTCTTTGTACTTTCGTCTCGGAAAATCTTGTATTTATCTCTTGCGTAAGTTTAGTTTCTTCGGATATCAATTTCAAAGGATTTATTTTTTGACTTAATTCCAAATATCCGAAATATTTATTAAGTTCGGCATATTCTGCGTTTAAATCTATTTTCATTTCTCTGCAAAGCTTCATTATATATTCGTAAAGTTTATCTGCTTTAGAGAAATTTTCCGTATTATCCAACAGTAATCTATATGTCTCATAGGGAAGAGTTTCTTTAAGTTCCAAAATCAAATTTTGCATTTGTCTTGTTACTTTTGAAAAATTAAGCTTACTTTGTAAATTTAATAATGTTATGTATGCAAAAGTATTTTCGTATTTTGTTAAATCAATTCCCAGCTTATCAATATGTTTTGATAATAAATTATAATATTTCTGTGAAGATATTTTATCTTCTTTAAATTTTTTTGAAAGCTCCTCAAGTTTGAATTGTCTTTTTGTGAAATATCTTTTTTTTAATTTTTGCGAATCTTCTTCGATTGCCTGTAATATTAAATTTATTTTCTCCTGATTTTCTATTATACTGCCAAATCTTTTTATATTTTCCAAATAAGGTTCTTTTTTTTCAAGACCTTTTATTATCTCGCTTCTTCCGCTTTTTGCACTATAATACTCCGCCCCCGTAAGCCTGCCGGTTTCCAAAATTTTATTTAAAATTTCTTCTTTTTTATAATCATTTATTTTATCGGTTAACCATTTTGTACTTACCTGTCCGTAAGCTCCCTCAAGATATATTTTATTTATGCCGTATTTTTTATCAATAGTTTCTATAATATTACCGATATTTTTCTGTACTTTCGGATGACAGTGCAAATCCTGAATGTTTATTATTACTCTGTCGGAATTTGTAAAATGTGTCTGCGTTATTTTCCCGCAGCTTGTAGAAAGAATGAATTCGGAAAATATTCGGTTGTATTTTCCGGAATGTCCGTTAAGGACAGATATATTTGCTAAAACGGGTGAACCGATAAATGTTATTAAAAAATTCAATGCGATGATTATAGAAAAAATTTTATTAAATTTAATCATATTTTCCCCTGTTTTAATTAACAATAAAAAAGCTTGTATTGTCATAACTGCACAATACAAGCCCTTTTTACACAAAAAAGCGAACTAAGCGAAACCGATCTTGGTAAAACATTAAACAACATTTTCATAAGCAATAACAAAAATATACACATTCGCAGCGGTATTTTTAGTGGATAACTTTTAAAAGTATTAGAAAAATTTTCCAAAATTTTTATTTTATATACAGCAAAAAACATATTTAAATTTAATACCGCAATTATCAAGTTTGCCGTGCTGATATACTCACTTATTTTTATAAAATTTTTGTTATCTTTTTCAGTTGTTTTTGGTGTTTGATTTTTACTTTGTGCGGGTTGTGGAAACATTGTGGATAAAATGCCTGTTGTCATATTTATTGAAGCAAAAAATTTGCCGGCAATATCATCTTTTATTGAAAATTTTTTCTTTTCAAAACAAAAAGACAAAGAAAAAACATTCAATACAAAAAATAAAATAACAAAAAAAGATAATGCTTTTATTTTACAAATCTGTTTCATATTTTAATTATAGCTTACTGATTCAAATTTTTCAAGAATTTTTTGAAAAAATGTTGTAAAAATTCAATAAAAAAGTAAAAAGACAGAATTATTATGAAATAATCCTGTCTTTTTATATTATTATAAGTTTAAACCGGGTTTAAAATCTTACATCTCTTTTTCCGGATTCTATTTCTTTTATTCCTTTAATAACTTTATCATAAAAATCCGTTCCTTCCAGCTGTTGTAAGTATTTTTCAATAACTTTATTACCGATTTCAGCGGTTTCCTTTGATGCATAATCTAAAATATACTCTTTAAAAGTAAGTATTGCGTTGGGCATACAGAAATTATGAATAAACTGTGTTTTTGCATATTTCATAAATTCTTCTCCGGTTCTTCCTGCTCTGTAACAAGCCGTACAGAAAGACGGAATTTCTCCGATTTCACAAATGGATTTTAAACAACTGTCCAAAGATATTTCATCATTTATCGTAAACTGTTCGGCATCTTTTAACTGGTTGGCAACTTTGGATTTCGCATAAGCACCTACTCCGATTCTTGTTCCCGCATCCATTTGAGATACACCGAGTTTTATTACCCGATCTCTTATTTCTTTAGGTTCTCTTGCGGTGCATATCATTCCCGTATAAGGAACGGAAAGTCTGATAATTGCAACCAATTTCTTAAAATCTTCATCGCTGACTTTATATTTCAAAGTTTGGCTTAACGGTGTTGAATTTGCAAGAGTTACTCTCGGGAAAGATATTGTATGAGGACCTACGCCGTTAAATTTCTTTTCCAAATGTATTGTGTGGTATAATAATCCCATTACTTCAAATCTCCAGTCATACAAACCGAAAAGAACGCCTAATCCCATATCATCACAGCCTGCTTCATAGGCTCTGTCCATACAATAAAGTCTCCATCTGTAATGACCTTTTATTGTATCCTGCGGATGCATATATCTGTAAGTTTCGTGGTGGTATGTTTCCTGGAACACTTGTATTGTTCCGATTCCTTCTTTTTTTAACTTTCTGTATTCTTCAACGGACAAAGGTGCAGCATTGATATTTGCTCTTCTTATTTCACCTTTATCTGTTTTTGTAGAATATGTCGTTCTTATGGTATCAACCATATAATTTACGTCTGAATTCGGAGATTCTCCGAAAACCAAAATTGTTCTTTTTTGACCTTCGTTTATCATAGCTTTAACTTCTTCGGCAACTTCCGCCTGAGTTAAAGTCTTTCTTTTCATTATCCCGTTATCACATCTGAATCCGCAGTACCTGCATCTGTTTACACACTCATCGCTGCAATATAACGGTGCAAAAAGAACAAGCCTGTCGGCATAAACTTCATGTTTCAGCTTGTTTGCCAGACGGTACATTTCTTCTATGGTTTCGGGATCTTTATTCTGTATCAAAACAGCAGTTTCTTCCGGCTCCAAACGAACACAGTTATCTGCCTTTGCAAGAACTTTTCTCACTTGTTCTTTCGTCGGATTTTCTGCAGCATTTAATTGTTTCCAAATTAAATCATCATCGATAAAATCTTTTTCCATTTTATCGTATTCAGCCATTTCTTTCTTGTATTTTTCAAAAAAGTCCATTATTTTCTCCTAAAAAACTATATGACTTTCTTCGTCAACATTGAGTTTACGGTTACACCGTCAATTCTTCCCAGTTTTCCCGTAAGGGCGGAAATATTATCATTTGTCCCCTCTGCAACAAGAGTAATTATAGACAAATCTTTATCCTTAAAAGGAATCCCCATTCTGCCGACAAACATTTCAGAATATTCGTGCAAAATTTCATTTACGTCTTTAGATTTCTTTTTCTCTTCAATAACTATAGCAATAACCGCTATTCTTATTTCGTTGTTTTCCGACATTTTATGCCTCCCAAAAATAAAAAATCCTTTTACTGCATTGCAATAAAAGGGTTGTTTGTCCGATATCGTTTTGAATATTTTCTAAACCAAACGAACCGTTCTTTTCTTCTGCCCTCACATTTTCAAAATAAACTAAGCAAATGTGTTGCAATACATCTTAAAATATGGATAGAATTATATCATCATAAAAATAGTTTGTCAAACAATAAATATGTAAATAAACTTTAACATAGATTTCGTGTCTGAACGTTACCGTTCGCACGGAATGATAAACTAACGGCTAGAACAACAAACGACACCGGATTGCCACTCTCGACATAGTCTCGCTTGCAATGACGGACGAAAAAGACAAAAAATTTAAGAATACAGAAAAAACTACAATTCAAAAGTCGCAAAATATCAATTGCGATTTCTAAGAGACGAAATATTTTGACTTTAGACAAAGTAATAGCAAACCGAAGTGTACAATGAACAAGGTACATAAGGTTTGCTATTACGAAGTATAAATTCAAAAGATAATGTCGCAATAAAAAGCTTTATTTATTGAAATTAAAAGCTTTCTTTCCCGGATAAACAGCTGCTGAGCCTAACTGTTCTTCAATTCTCAAAAGTTGATTATATTTTGCAACTCTTTCGCTTCTTGAAGGAGCACCTGTCTTAATCTGACAAGTATTTAAAGCTACAGCCAAATCTGCAATGGTTGTATCTTCAGTTTCGCCGGAACGGTGAGAAGTTACTGCTGTATAACCTGCTTTGTGAGCCATCTTGATAGCTTCAAGAGTTTCTGAAACGGAACCGATTTGGTTCAACTTTATCAATATAGAGTTTCCGCATTTTCCGTCGATACCTTTTTTCAATCTTTCTGTGTTGGTAACAAACAAATCATCGCCTACCAACTGTACTTTTGAACCGAGTTTATCGGTCATTTTCTTCCAACCTTCCCAATCTTCTTCATCAAGACCGTCTTCGATAGAATAAATAGGATATTTATCGATTAAAGATTCCCAATGAGCGATAAGTTCGTCGGAAGTAAACTCTTTCTGAGATTTCGGCTGGCAATAGAAGCCTTTACCTTTTTTACTCTTCCATTCGGAACTTGCAGCATCAAGAGCAAGAACGAAATCATCATAAGGTTTGTATCCTGCTGCTTTTATAGCTTCAAGAATATGTTCGATTGTATCTTCATCGCTTGAAAGATCCGGAGCAAAACCGCCTTCATCACCGACGGAAGTTGCTTTCTTTTCTTTTTTCAATATACTCTGAAGAGCATGGAAAACTTCAGTACACCATCTTAAGCCTTCTGCGAAAGATTTTGCACCTACAGGCATAATCATAAATTCCTGTGTATCAACGGAATTTGTTGCATGAGCTCCACCGTTCAAGATATTCATCATAGGAACAGGAAGTCTGTTAGCATTGATACCGCCGAAGAATTTATACAAAGGAATATTTAAAGATTCTGCTGCTGCTCTGGAACATGCAATAGAAACTGCCAAAATTGCGTTTGCTCCGAGGTTAGATTTATCTTTTGTTCCGTCCAAATCTATCATTGCTTTATCAACTGCATAAATATCGCTTGCATCCATACCAACCAATACTTTTGCAATTTTTTCATTGATATTGTTAACGGCTTTTGTAACACCTTTTCCGCCGAATTTTGATTTATCGCCGTCTCTCAATTCGAGAGCTTCAAATTCTCCTGTTGATGCTCCGCTGGGAGCTGTTCCTCTTGCAATTGTACCATCGTCAAGATAAACTTCCGCTTCAACGGTAGGATTTCCTCTTGAATCGATGATTTGTCTTCCTAATACTTTTACAATCTTCATTTTACTGATTCTCCTTTTTAGTTTTATATTTTTTAAAACAATTAGCAATTTGAAATTAGCAATTAGTAATTTCGGAATAACTGCAATTATTTTAGCTTTTTCTTCGAAAAATTAACGACACTGGATTGCCACACCAACTTCGTCGGCTCGCAATGACGGACTAAACCAGTAGAGCTTTTACCAGTTCCGGGATTTTATTAAAATCTTCTTCCGTCGGTTTCCACAGAGATTTTATATTCTGCTCAATCACATTAAACCCTGCAGCTTTCAACCTTTCCTGAAGAATTTTAACAGATTCCCCGCTCCAACCGTAACAACCGAATGCTGCAGCTTTTTTATTTTTAAATTTTAGTCCTTTCAAGAAAGAAAGCCATCCGGAAACGCTTGATAAAACATCGTTCACTTCGGTAGGCGAACCTACTGCAATAGCTTTGGATTTAAAAACTTCCGTCATAATTTCGTTTTTATCCTGTTTGGAAATATTGAAAACTTTTACGACGGTATCGGGACTTTGTTTATGTATTTCTTCTGCGATTTTATGTGCAATTTTTGTTGTTCCTTCCCACATTGTATCATAAGCAATGGTAATCTGATTTTCCTGATATGCGTTTGCCCACTCGGCATATTTTTCAACAATCTGCATAGGATTTTCTCTCCATATTGCACCATGCGACGGAGCGATAATATCTATAGGAAGATTTAAATTTTTTATTTCTTTAATTTTATTGGCAACTAACATTGCGAAAGGATGCAAAATGTTGACAAAATATTTTACTGCTTCTTTCCATAAAAGACATTGATTGGCTTTATCGGCGAAAAGTTCTTCTACTGCGAAATGCTGACCGAAAGCATCATTTGAGAAAAGTATACTGTCGCCTGTCATATATGTTGCCATAGAATCCGGCCAGTGAAGCATTTTCATTTCAACAAAAATTAATTTTTTGCCGTTACCGATTTCTATTGAATCTCCGGTTTTTACTACTTTAAAATTCCAGTTTTGTTTACCGAATTGTCCTTCAATACTTTTAACGCATGCTTCAGTGCAATAAATAGGAGTGTCGGGAATTTCTCTCATAAGAGCCGTTAAAGAACCGGAATGGTCGCACTCTGCGTGGTTTGCGACGATAAAATCTATTTTTTTTAAATCAATTTCTTTTTTCAGATTATCTACAAAATCATTTCTGTGAGGTGTCCAAACGGTATCAATTAAAACCGTTTTTTCTTCCTCTATTAAATATGCGTTTTGGCTGGAACCGTTAGTTATGGAATATTCATCTCCGTGGAATGTTTCAAGTTCCCAGTCCATATAGCCTACCCAACTGACATTGTTTTTTACTGTTTTTCTCATGTTTACACCTAATATTTTAAAATGGATCCCGCATCAAATGCAGGATGACACCGCTACGCGGTATCACTTAATTCTTTCTTTTGCTGCTAAAACCAAACCTTGAAACAACGGATGCGGTTTCGTCGGTCTTGCACCAAACTCAGGATGGAACTGTACGGCAATGAAGAAAGGATGTTTTTTTATTTCAACTATTTCCGGAAGAACACCCTTATGATATCCGGAAACTTCAAGTCCTACTTTTTTAAACATATCAATATATTTCGGGTTCATTTCATATCTGTGTCTGTGTCTTTCTATAATTTTGTCGGATTTATAAAGTTTATGAGCCAAAGAACCTTTAACCAATTCCGATTCGTAATTTCCAAGTCTCATGGTTCCGCCGAGATACTTAACATCTTTCTGCTCGTCGAGCATTTCTATTACGGGATAAATTGTTTTCTTATCTATTTCCGTTGTATTTGCATTTTTGAATTTCAACAAATTACGCGCAGCCTCAATTACGCAGCACTGCATACCGAGACATATCCCCAAGAAAGGAACTTTGTTTTCTCTGGCAAATTTTATTGCTGCAATTTTACCGTCTATTCCTCTCATACCGAATCCACCGGGAACCAAAATTCCGTCAAAAGTTTTTAATTTTTTAATTAAATTCTTATCTTCGGAAGAAATATATTCCACATCTACGTTAACTTTTGCTTCCATTGCGGAAATTTTCAAAGATTCATCTATAGACTTATATGCATCTTTTAAATCTGCATATTTGCCGATAACACCTATTCTTACCGTTTTGTAATTTGTAGTGTCTTGATCGACATATTTAAACCATTTGTTGCTGAATTTTATTTTGCTCTTAAGATTAAGTCTTTTCAATACTATTTCATCGACATGCTGTTTATGGAGAGCTTCGGGAACGTGATAAATTGATTTTGACGTTCTTGCTTCAACTACTGCTTCTTTCGGAACGTTGCAGAATAATGAAATTTTACCTTTCATTGAGTCCGTTATAGGATACTGTGTTCTGCAGATTATCATATCCGGAACAATACCGACTTCTCTTAATTTGTTAACGGAATGCTGTGTAGGCTTTGTTTTTAACTCTTTTGCACCCTCAATATAAGGAACAAAGGTCAAATGAATACTCATAACGTCTTCTCTTTTCTGTTCAAGCATAAACTGTCTTGTCGCTTCAATAAAAGG
Source organism: uncultured Endomicrobiia bacterium (assembly GCA_905234925.1). Lineage (GTDB taxonomy): Bacteria > Elusimicrobiota > Endomicrobiia > Endomicrobiales > Endomicrobiaceae > Ruminimicrobiellum. The sequence continues at coordinate 2,343 of CAJOJJ010000038.1, read as the reverse complement.
AAGCCCTTCAATGTCTCCGATAGTTCCGCCTATTTCTATAATTGTAATATCAACCTGATCATCAAATGCAGTAAATCTTCTTTTAATTTCATTTGTTATATGAGGAATTACTTGAACCGTTCCGCCGTTATATTCGCCCTTTCTTTCTTTGTTTATGACGGTTTGATAAATATGTCCGGACGTATTGGTATTTGCTCTTGTTGTAACAATATCAAGGAATCTTTCATAAGTTCCCAAATCCAAATCGGCTTCCGCACCGTCGGCAGTTACATACACTTCTCCGTGCTGAAACGGGTTCATTGTGCCGGGATCGACATTTATATAAGGGTCCATTTTAATCATATTAACTTTATATCCGTGCAGCTGCAAAAGTTTGCCTATACTTGCTCCCGTGATACCTTTACCTAAAGAACTTACTACTCCGCCCGTCATAAAAATATACTTCATTTTCCGCTCCTTATATAAATCGACTCTATTATTTATTTAACAAACCTACATATTATATAAATTTTTTTTTAAAAAATACAAATAAAAATTTGCTAATCAAATTTTTAGCCATAAACTCTAACCTATATTTTTTTATCGTAATAAATTTTTAAAATAATTTGAGTCAATGCTAAGCAAAATATTACTGCGTTAGCAATTAATACCGGATATGTTTTCGTCAATATTCCGTAAATTATCCACAAAAAAACACCTGTCGTAAAAAGAATGAACATTCCCATAGACACATCTTTTGCAGATTTTGTTTTTACCGTTTTTATAATTTGCGGTAAAAAAGCTATGGTTGTAATCGTTGCTGCAATATATCCTAAAAAATCTATTATTATTTTTTCCACGATATTTCCCCTAAAGTCAATGGTTTGTATGTTTTTAAAAGTATTTTATTACTTAATGCTGCCTGCGGACAATAAGATACACATCTTAAACAGAAAAGACATTTATCTTTAAATTGAGGATATTCCTGCATTTCTATATTTTCCACAGGACACAACTTCGCACAAACTCCGCATTTGACGCATTTCTCTTTATTTAATTTAAACTTCATTATCTTTTTTGCAACTTTTGTATTCCATAACTTTAATGTAATATAACTTGTTATTTTGAAAGCAAGCTTTGTGAAGAAATTAATTTTCGGCTTATATTCGTAGTCTGTCATAATGTCATTTGCAAAAGCCTCAACTTTTAACAGATTTTTGTTTCTTTTTTCCTCATTGGCTTTATCTCCCTGCACAAGCAAAAAATTGTTCGGCATTAAAAAACTGTCTGCATCAAGAATTTTATAATTTTTCTTTTCCAGTATTTTGGCAATATGGTGTATCATTCCGCAGGAACTGTCGCCCATTGTTGCAAAAAGAAAAATTTCCGTACCTTTACCGTCGGGAAGATTATCCAACCATTTACGTACAAAAGGATATGTATTCCAAAATGCAATCGTAAAACCGATACCGATTGTAGAACTTAAATTTAGATTTTGCGGTTCGACAGCTTCCATTCTGAAAACTTTTGCATTGTAAGAATTTTTATCAAAAATTTCCGCAAGTTTGTTTGCGACGGTTAAAGTGTTGCCGGTTCCGGAAAATACATAAATGCTTATATTATTATGTTTCATTTTATTTTTTCTCTTCTAAATGTTTGTTACGCAATTTTTCTATCGCAATATTTAAGAAAATAATGTCGCTTGGTTTTATTCCCGGTATTCTGTTAGCCTGCCCGAGCGTTAAAGGTTTTACTTTTAACAATTTCTCTTTAGTTTCGCTCGACAAAGTTGAAATTGAATTATAGTCCAAATCCTCGGGAATTTTTTTATTTTCGTATTTTGCAATTTTTTTTGTATTGCGTTCGTATATCTTAATATACCCCTCGTATTTCAAAGTAATATCCATTTCTTCATTTACTTTTTCCATAGACCAAGGTGCAAGTTCCTCGTCCGTAGGCAGTTTAATATCTTTTTTCTTTTCATAAATATCTACAAGAGTCTGCCTGTATAAATCAAACCTTCTGTACATTGCTTCCGAAATTAAACCTATACTGTATCCCAAATCCATCAATCTCAAATCTGCATTATCCGTTCTAATGCTTAATCTGTTTTCCGCACGGGAAGTAAACATTCTGTAAGGTTCGTCGGTCCCCTTTGTAACCAAATCATCTATCAGAATACCGATATACGCTTCGTTTCTGTTTAATATTAAAGGTTCTCTTCCTAAAATTTTTAAAGAAGCATTTATTCCTGCAATTATTCCCTGCCCCGCAGCTTCTTCATACCCGGTAGTTCCGTTAATCTGTCCCGCAAGATATAGATTTTCAATATTTTTGGTTTCAAGAGTATGTTTTATCTGTGTC
>CAJOJJ010000037.1 GCA_905234925.1 uncultured Endomicrobiia bacterium | reverse complement strand
TATCTAAATGAAGAAGAGTTGAAAATGTTGAATAACATTGTTTCCGGATATTTTGATTTTGCTGAAGTTCAGGCAATGAAACACAAGCTTATGTATATGAGCGATTATTTGAAACAGCTTGATAATGTGTTAAAGTTAACAGGAGAGAAATTACTTTTTAATAAAGGCAAGATAAGTAATGAAACTGCAGTTAAAAAAGCTAAAAAAGAGTACATAAAATATATAAATAACAATCTTTCTCCGGTTGAAGAGGATTATCTTTTAACAATAAAAGAAATATCAAAGACAGCCGAAAAAAAGAAGAAATAAAATTTCTTTTCTATACAAAAAATTTTATTTTTTGTAAAATAACAAAATTATGGAAGAAAAATATATAAGAATACTTGATACCAATTTAAACAGATGTAAAGAGGGTTTGCGGGTTGTGGAAGATACATGTAGGTTTGTTTTTTGCGACGACAAATTGTATAAGGACATAAGAGAAGTTCGCCATCTTGCTTCCGAATATTTGGCAGATAAATACGACGAATTTCTAAAAGCACGCGACAGTGTAACTGATTCAGGCAGAAAAGCAGGTGAAGCAAAAAGAGAAGATTTAAAAAATATTGTTGTTGCAAATTTTAAAAGAGCCGAAGAATCTTTAAGAGTTTTAGAGGAATATTCTAAAATTTTTGATTTTGATATCGCACTAAAATATAAGGAACTGAGATACCGAGTTTACGATTTTGAAAAAATCGTAAACTCAATGTATTAATGTATAATTTATAATGTACAATGTCGGAAAACCTACAAATGTTTTAGATTTTTTGCTTCGCAACAAATTTTAATTAATCGTCCGAATGACACCGAAAACTCTCAGCTATCAGCTGAGCGGACAAAGTCCGCGGCTAAGCTGAGGGAAAACAAAGTTTTCCCGACTCAGCTTAAAAAATGCTTCAGCATTTTTTAAAGGAGTTAAAATGGCAATTTTGAAAGTAGTAAAATACGGAGAACCTATACTTAGGCAGAAGACGCAGCCCATAACGGAAATAAATGACGATGTCAGAAAGCTTGCCGAAGATATGTTGGAAACGATGTATTCTTCCCGCGGTGTCGGACTTGCCGCACCTCAAATAGGCTTATCGTTACAAATTTGCGTGATAGATGTTCTTCCCGACGGAAAAAACAGACCTGTAGTATTGATAAATCCTAAAATAGTTTCCGGTGAAAATAAAATTGAACAGGAAGAGGGCTGTCTTTCTTTTCCGAAGATTTATGAGAAAGTAAAAAGATTCGATAAGGTAAAGGTGGAATATACCGATATTAACGGAGAAATAAAGACTATTGAAGCACAGGGCTTTTTTGCGAAAGCCTGTCAGCATGAGATTGACCACTTGAACGGAAAAGTTTTTATAGATTATCTTCCCGATTGGAAGAGAAAACTTGTAGAGAAAGAAATAAGAAGAAGAAAGAAAGCAAAAAACTGGTAAAAATCGTAAAGCCTGATATACTCTGTCATTCCCGCGTCGCCGTTGGACGGGAATCTATAGTATAAAAATACCTTAAACTTTTCAGCTTATCAGCTAAAAATTACGGAGTAATTTTTTATGAAAATAATCTTTTTCGGAACAGCAGATATATCAAAGTTTTTTTTGGAAAATATAGATAATAAGCATGAAATAGTTTCTGTTGTAACTATGTGCGATAAACCTGTAGGCAGAAATAATAAAATTAAAGCCCCTGCAGTAAAAGAGTATGCCATAGAAAAAAATATTCCTTACATTCAGGTAGATAAATTCAGTGAAGATGTTATCTCTGAAATTAAAAAAATTGATGCCGATGTCGGTGTGGCAGTATCTTTCGGTAAAATTATTCCTCCGGAAGTTTTTAATCATCCCAAAAAGAGGTGTTTCAATATTCATTTTTCTCTTTTGCCGAAATACAGAGGTGCATCGCCTGTACAGCAGGCACTGCTTGACGGAGCGGAAAAGACCGGCGTGACGGCTTTTTTTATAGAAAAAGGGCTTGATACCGGCGATATAATATTGAGTCAGGAACAAGATATCGACTATAAAGATACTTCCGAGACATTATTCAATAAATTAAATCTGCTGGGTATAGAGATAATGAATAAAACTCTTAACATTCTTGAAAGCGGAAATTTTACGGCTGTTAAACAGGTAGAAGAGCCGTCCTTTTGTAAAATATTTAAGAAAGAAGACGGAAAAATTGATTGGAATAGACCTGCTGTTGATATTTATAATATGTATAGAGGTTTTTATATTTGGCCGAAAGTTTTTTGTACTATATCCGACGGCAGATTGGCCGGTAAAACCATGAAAATTATCGATTGCAGTGTCGAACAGAGTGATATTAATGTACCGGCAGGTACGGTTGTAGATATAAAAAAAGGGGCAGGGTTGGTTATAAAATGCGGTCAAAATGCTCTTTTGGTAAAGAGAGTTCAGCCGGAAAGTAAAGCACAAATGCCGGCCTATGACTTTGTAAACGGTGCCGGTATAAAAAAAGGTTTCCTTTTTTCTTGACAATACGGGCGGTATTTTATATCATAAACTATGGAAGAATTGGAATTTTTGCGAAAAAAAGTAGAAAAACTGGTAAAAAATTATAAAATATTGGAAGATTATAACAACAGATTGAAAGTTGAGAATAAATATCTCGACGAAGAAGTTGTAAAGTTAAAAAAGAGAATTTCCGAGCTTTCGGATTTTGAAATAAAGCAAAAAAAAGCGGTTTCTAAAATAAAAAAAGTTTTAAATAAGTTAAATTCTTTAAACCAAGGATTATAAATTGGCAGAAGTAAGTATTACCAGAAAAATTATGGGTATGCCGTTAAATATTGCTGTTGACGATACCGAGTTGTTGAAAATTGACTCAATCGTTGACTATGCAAATGATATATATAATGCAGTTCAGAAAGAGAATCTTAAGATTCTTGACAGTTCAAGATTGAGAGCGTTAGCTGTTTACAAGCTCGTATCGGAATTGCAAACAATTAAGGGTGAAAAAGAAGTGTTTTTAGATACAAATACTAAAAAAGTGAACGATTTAATCAAAAAAATCGATTCTTTAAATTTACAAAATTAATTTTTTGTAAACCCTGCATTGTTGGTGATTCTTTGTTAGAGTATTTATTCCGATGAGTTCTTTAGGAGAAAATACATGCGAGTTATGCAGAATGATGCATAGACCATGTTTCTCACCTGTAAAAAAAGGGCTTTAAATACCTGACGGGCACGGCAACTGCGGGGTTTTTGTTTTAATGGGAGCAATTTAATGAACGAAACACAGAAGTCGGAAAAGAGTAAATTAAGGTACGATTTTCTTAAAATAAGGGACAGAATTGAACCATCTTTGAGGCATGCCTACAGTAACATAATTCTTTCCAAAATAAAAAAGCTGCAGGAATACCAAAATTCAAATATGGTAATGTTTTATTTGTCTTACGGTTCTGAAGTGATTACGGATTTTATGATTAATGAGTTTTTGGCAGACGGTAAAGATGTTGCCGTTCCCGTTATTCAGAACCCGGGTGACGGTATTATGACTGCCGTGCGTATCAATAAACTGGAAGAATGCTATGAAAAAGTTTATGGTATCAGACAGCCGGAATTTAATGAAGATGAAGTAGTTGCAAAAGAAGACATTGATTTGATATTTGTTCCGGGAATTGTTTTTGATAATAACGGTTACCGTGTAGGCTACGGTAAAGGTTATTATGACAGATGGCTGGAAGGGACGGATATCTCAAAAAGAGTAGGTTTAGCTTTTGAAGTACAGTTAGTGGACAAAATACCGAATTTGGAATATGATTTGCCGGTAGGCAGAATACTGACTGAAAAAAGAATTATTGAAATCGTAAAAAATTGATTTTGTGAAAAAAGGAGAAACAGACCATGGAACACATTTTGATGTTGGTTGGTATAGGCTGCGTATGTTTCGGATTAGGTTTTATTTTAAGATATGTTTATGCTAAGATAGATTCTAATTCCGTTGAACAGATTTATGAAAGAACCATAAACGAAGCCAAAATCGTAGCAGATGCCAAAGCTAAAGAAATTATTATGGCAGGAAGAGATGCAACGGAGAAAGAAAGAAAAGAAGCCGAGCAGGAAATAAAAGAAAAGAAAATTGAGGTTCAGAATACCGAAAAGAGACTGAATCAAAGAGAAGAAAGTCTTGACAGGAAAATGGACTATTTGGACAAAAAAGACAGAGATATTCAGCAGAAAGAAAAAGATGTTGAGGGAAAAGAAAAAACTATCGATCAGAGAATTTCCGAACTTGAAAAAATAAAAAATGAGCAGAGAACGGTTTTGGAAAAACTTTCCGGCTTAACAAGAGAAGAAGCAAAACAGAGACTTGTGAAAGAAATGTACGATGAGGCAAAAAGAGAAGCTGCTATCCAGTCTCAGAAAATGGAACAGGAATTGAGAGAGAATTCCAATAAAAAAGCAAAAGAAATTTTGTCAATTGCCATACAGAAAGTTGCAGCAGATCACACGGTAGATACCACAACTTCCACTATTCCCATTCCATCTAACGAAATAAAGGGAAGAGTTATCGGAAGAGAAGGAAGAAATATTAAAGCTTTTGAACAGGCAACAGGTGTCGATTTAATTATTGACGATACTCCGGAAGCTATTACCATTTCGGCATTTGACGGAGTAAGAAGATTTATCGCAAAAAAATCTTTGGAAAAACTTATTGCCGACGGTAGAATACATCCTGCAAGAATTGAAGAAGTGGTAGAAAAAACAAGAAAAGAAGTTGAAGAAATGATAAAAGATTTAGGTGAGCAGGCGGCACTTGATTCAGGTGTTACCGGGCTTCATCCTGAAATTATAAAACTTCTAGGTAAACTGCATTTCAGAACATCTTACGGGCAGAACCAGCTGCAGCATACTTTGGAAGTTACTTGGCTTGCCGGTGCAATTGCAGGCGAATTGGGGCTTGATGTCGCATTCTGTAAAAAAGCAGGTTTAATGCACGATATCGGTAAAGCCGTTGATCACGAAGTTGAGGGAACTCATCATCAAATATCCGCAGAGTTTGCGAAGAAATACGGCGAATCTCCCAAAATGATAAATGCTATTTTGGCTCACCATGAAGGTTTTGCTGAACCGCAAAGCCCTGAGGCGTTTGTTATTGCTGCAGCCGATGCAATTTCAGCTGCAAGGCCGGGTGCAAGAAGAGAAACGGTTGAAAGTTATTTAAAGAGACTTGAACAATTGGAAACAGTTTCCAAGAGCTTTAAGGGAGTAGCTTCAGCCTATGCAATACAGGCAGGAAGAGAAATAAGAATTTTAGTTGAACCTGAAAATATAGACGATGTTCAGGCTCATATTTTGGCTCACGATATTGCACAGAAAATTGAAAATGAGATTGAATATCCGGGACAGATTAAAGTGACGGTTATCAGAGAAACAAGAGCCCAGGAGATTGCAAAATAATTTTTAATGGTTAATTGTATTTTTGTCGTTGCTTTTTGGTTGTATATTGTACATTAATTAAAATGGACTTATTTGACTTTACGAATCAAAACCAAAATATTGAAGAAGATTCGAATGACGGAAAAAAAATTTATTCCGTTACAGAGATAAATAATAACATAAAAAATATTTTGGAAGAATCTTTCGGTACAATATGGCTGTCGGGCGAAATATCCGGTTTTAAACATTATTCTTCAGGGCATATGTATTTTACTCTGAAAGATGAAAATTCTCAAATTTCCGCAGTTATGTTTGCCGGATATAACCAGAAATTAAAATTTACTCCAAAAGACGGCATGCAGGTTCTCGTCTATGGAAAAATTACCTCATATATAAACAGAGGTTCGTATCAAATACAAGTTTTTCATGCTCAGGAAACGGGGCTTGGTACTCTTCAGGAAGCGTTTGAAAAATTAAAGGGTTGTTTGATGCTTCACATAAAAAAGAAATTCCTTATATCGTCAATAAAATAGGTGTGGTAACATCTAAAGACGGAGCCGCACTTCATGATATATTGTCTGTACTGGACAGAAGATTTTCAAATGTTGAAGTGTTAATATATCCCGTACGCGTACAGGGAGAACAGGCAAAGTTTGAAATTGCCGAAGCGATAAAATATTTAAACGAAAATCATAAAGATTTGGATGTTTTGCTTGTAGGACGAGGCGGCGGTTCTTTGGAAGATTTGTGGGCGTTTAACGAAGAAATTGTTGCAAGAGCGATTTTTGCTTCCGAAATTCCGGTAATATCCTGTGTCGGACATGAAGTGGATTTTACGATAGCCGACTTTGTTGCGGATTTAAGAGCGCCTACGCCGTCGGTTGCTGCGGAAGTTGTTGCCAAAAACAGAAAAGACGTAGAAGAAAAACTTTCTTTAATAAAAAGAAAAATAATTGATAATATTAAAAATAAAGTAAATTTTTACGAAGAAAAAATAAAATATTTTAAGAATTGCAGAGCTTTATCAAAACCTTACGAAATATACGAAGACAGAATTCAGTATATCGATGAATTGAGAGAAGATTTGATAAATAAAATTAAAGATATTTTTTCGGATAAAGAACATAAATTTCAGTTGAGTTTAAAAAAATTGGAACTTTTATCTCCTTTGAAAATTTTAAACAGGGGTTACAGCGCCTGTTTTGATAAAGAAAATAAAATTGTAAAAAGTGTAAAGCAGCTTTCCGTAAACGATATGCTTGACGTTAAGTTATCCGACGGAACTGTAAAAACAAGGATAGAAAAAATAGTATGAAAGAAAAAAGTTTTGAGACATCGCTTAAGAGATTAGAAAAAATAGTTGATGAAATGGAAAACTCTCAGCTTGATATAGACAAAGCAATGAGTCTTTTTGAAGAGGGGATATCTTTGGTTAATCAATGTTCCAAAAAACTAGACGAGACAAAAAAGAAAATAGAAATTCTTGTGGAAAAAAACGGTAAAATCCGAAAAGAAGAATATGTTGAAAAAGAAGGTTCCGATGAATAAAAAAAGTTTTGATTTGAAAAAATATCTTGCACAAAAAGCAAAAATTGCCGACGGACTTTTAAAAAAGTATCTTCCGAAAGATAAATCGATAATTTCTCAGGCTATGAGATATTCCGTACTTGCCGGAGGGAAACGTTTAAGACCGATTTTTGTAATGCTCGGTGCGGAAACGTTCGGGCTTGATATTAAAAAAATAGAACCTGCCGTATGTGCGGTTGAATTTTTACATACATATTCTTTAATTCACGATGATTTGCCTGCGATGGATAACGATGATTTAAGAAGAGGCAAACCTACCAGTCATAAAAAGTTCGGCGAAAGTGCCGCTATTCTTGCGGGAGATGCTCTGCTTACGGAGACTTTTAATTTAATAGCACAATGTAAAGTTCCTGCGGAGAGAATTGTAAAAGCCGTAACGATGTTTTCCTGCTATTCCGGATATAAGGGTATGATTGCAGGACAAGCCGAAGATACTATTGAAGCAGGAAAATGGAATAAACAAAATATTTCTTTCTGTAAGAAAAAACTTGAATATATTCATATACATAAAACTTCGGATTTGATAAAAGCAAGTTTAAAGCTTGGTGCGGTACTTGCAGGAGCAAAAGATAAAGATTTGAAAGCTCTTGAAACTTACGGACAGAATATCGGTATAGCGTTTCAAATTGCGGATGATATTCTTGATGTTTATGCGGATAAAAAATTATTGGGCAAGAACGGCAGTGATGCCGATAATGATAAATTAACTTATTTAAGATTATACGGAAAAGAACAGTCGGAGATTAATGCCGCAAAATTGATAAAAGAAGCAAAGAAGGCAATTACAAACTTTAAAAAGAATAAAGAAATTTTTGAAGCTTTAGCCGACTATATGATTACAAGAAAATTTTAGCTTTTTTGTCATTCCCGCAGAGCAGTTGGGCGGGAATCTATAGTGTAAAAATACCTTAAACTATAAGCTATAAGCTAATAAAAATACCTTAAACTCTCAGCTTCTCAGCTAAGAAAAACAAAGTTTTTCGTTCTCAGCTTATCAGCTAAAAATTGCGGAGCAATTTTTAAATGTCTATTTTAGAAAAAATAACATCACCTGACGATATAAAAATCGTCAAAAAAGAACTTCTCACGTCTTTGGCAAGAGAAATCAGAAGTAAAATTGTCAATACCGTCTCAAAAACCGGCGGACATATTGCATCAAGTCTCGGCGTGGTTGACTTGACGATAGCTCTTCTTTACTGTTTTAATGCAAAAAAAGATAAATTTATTTGGGATGTAGGTCATCAGGCTTATGCATATAAAATACTTACTGGAAGAAAAGACAGATTTGACACATTAAGGCAGTATAAAGGTATAAGCGGTTTCCCGAAACGTTCGGAGTCTCAATACGATGCTTTCGGTGCGGGGCATGCATCAACTTCCATTTCTGCGGCACTGGGATTTGCTGTAGCAAGAGATTTGAATAAAGAAGATTACAAAATAATTTCAATTATCGGCGACGGTTCCATGACCGGCGGTCTCGCTTTTGAGGGGTTGCAAAATGCAGGAACTCTTGATAAAGATATGCTTGTTATTTTAAACGATAATCAAATGTTCATATCTCAGAAAGTCGGTGTACTTGCCGGATATTTAACAAAACTTTTAAATGCGAAAGGCGTAAAAAAAGTTGAAGACAGAATTTTAAAAATCGCATCAAATTTAAAATTTTTAAATTTTGCTTCAATAAAAAAAATAGTTAAAAGATTTAAAGTTATTTTATTTCCCGGTCTTATGTTTGAAGAAATGGGGTTTTCTTATGTCGGTCCTATCGACGGGCATAACATCAATCAACTGATAGATATTTTGGAAAAGGTTAAAAACATTAAAGGTCCCGTTTTGCTTCATATAGCTACCAAAAAAGGTAAAGGCTATAAGTTCGCCGAAGCCAACCCTACCAAATTTCACGGGATAGGTCCTTTTGATATCAGTACAGGCAAAACTCTTTCTTTAAAGAAAGTTACATACACGGAAGTTTTTTCAAAAGCCATCGTTAAGTTGGCTGAAAAAGACGATAAAATTGTTGCAATTACTGCAGCCATGCCTGACGGAACAGGTTTGAAAAGTTTTTCCAAAAATTTCCCCGACAGATTTTTTGATGTAGGTATAGATGAAGGTCATGCGGTAACGTTTGCTGCCGCTCTTGCTGCAGGCGGTATGAAACCAGTTGTTGCTATTTATTCTACATTTATGCAAAGAGCATTGGATAATATTATTCACGATGTTGCTCTTCAAAATCTTCCGGTTGTAATGATGCTTGACAGAGCAGGAATAGTAGGAGAAGACGGTCCTACTCACCACGGGGCATTTGACTTATCTTATTTAAAGTGCATCCCTAATTTAACGATTATGGCACCCGCTAATGAAACGGAACTTCAGGATATGCTCAATACGGCACTCACCTTAAAGAATCCGTCGGTAATAAGATATCCCAGAGGAAGCGGAACGAGGGAAGCATCTTTTCAGAGGGATTTTGAACTTTTGGAAGTCGGTAAAGCCAAGCTTGAACGCGAGGGTAAAGATGCTTGTATAGTCTGCTTGGGGAATGTATTGCAGATATGTCTTGAGGCTGCAGACAAATTGAAAGAAAAAGGTATAAATGTTTCCGTTTTAAATATGAGATTTTTAAAACCGTTTGACGAGGAATCCGTAAAAAATATTTTAACTTATACGAATAAAATTGTTACCGTTGAAGAGGGTTCTTTGCTTGGCGGTATGGGGGAAACGGTAAAATCCGTTCTTTCCGGAACGGAAGCAAAGATTAAATCTATAGGTATTGCCGATGAGTTTATCGAGCACGGCAAGCAGAGCCTTATAAGAGAACTCTGCGGTCTCTCCGCAGAAAATATAATTAAAATTATAGAACAATTTTAATAATGTACAATGTAGAATGTACAATAAACGACGAACAACAGTGTTGTTATTGCGAGGATGAACGCATTTCCAACGAAGAAATCTGGTATTTATCTGTCATCCTGCATCCAGGATTGTAGTCCGGAACAACCCCGATGCGGTATCTTGTTGTGGACTCAATCCGTACTTTATTTACGATTCATCTTTATAATCTGTTCAAATAAGGTGACGCAAAAAGAGAAATAATGTTTTTGTTTGCACAAAATAGCAGAAATAAATTTTTCTTTTTTTCGTGCTGACACTATTCGTTTATATTTTTCAAGCCGGGCTCCAACTGTACTTTTCTAACGTCTATAGGAAGACGAAAAGTACCACGAACATGGTCGCCCTAAAAATCTCTAAGTAACTGATTTTTGCTTGAAAAATATTGCACTCATAAGCAGTGTCTGAGGCACTTCAAAAAAGAAAATTTGTTTCTTTAAGATATTTGTTTAATTATAAATTATAATTTTTAAATTGTTGTTTTATCTCGAACGTATTTCCTTTTTGCTGGAATTCATTGTTTATATAAAAAAATATACTTTATAATAAAAACGAGCAGAAACAATTGTTTCTGCTCGTTTTCTCGTAAGAACATTGCTATGTTATGTTCTTAAATTATGGATGTTATTATCCTAAATAAATATTAGAACCGGCTGTTAAGTTGTAGTATAGAAAGAGATATCTTTTTTCATTTTCTCTAAGATTTTCAGGTATTAATACATAGGATAGAAAGTGATAACTGTAATCGTTACCTGATAAATCAGAAGTGACACAGAAGCAAGTAAAATATTTATTGCCTCTTGCATCGATACCTAGAACTGTTTCATTACAAGTACTATCTGCTCCATAGGCACAACTTTTATTATCAGGTAGAAAACTTCCATATTCTGAATAGTAATTTTTTTGTGCTGAAAAAATCAGTCCCAGCAAAGCATATCCTTCTGACATTTTTGCTTTTCTTGTATAACCTTGGTAAATAGGTACAGATACCACTGATAATATAATCACAATCGCAATTGTGATTACTAACTCCACTAATGTAAAACCTTTTATTCCTTGTTGTCCGTCATTGCGAGCCGACAATGTCGGCGTGGCAATCCGGCGTCTTTTCTTGTTTAATCTTTTCATAAACATCCTCCTTTAATTTTAAATTATAAATTGCCGTTTCCAATCTTCAAAAAATTTGATGTCAGCAAATTTTTTTGCTATAATTAGCCGAGAGATAAATACCCAAAGAAATATTTTATCTTTTTTTAACAAATTAAAAATATAATTTTTAGTTTGTACTACGAGCCGTAGCTATGTATACAACTCGCTCGGCTAAAAATAGAATAATGTTTTATTTTAAAACATTGTATTAATATTTTATAACATTTATGTTTTAAAGTCAAGAGAATATTTGAGTTAAGGATTTTGATATGAAAAACAAAAAAACTTTTTTTAGTGAACAATTAAAAAAAATAATGTTTGAACAAGATATTACACAACAAGAATTGGCGAGCAGATTGGGAGTAACACAGACTATCATAAGTCGCTGGGTTAGAGGTAGTTTTAATCCAAATATGAATTCTATAAAAAAAATTTCGAGTGTTTTGGGTGTACCTGTAACTTATTTGATGGATGAGGATAATAATAAAAGTACTAAAAATAAAAATGAAGAAACCGGTAATATTAATACTACTTTTATCATGTCTTTTATAAAAGAAAACAATAAAAGATTTGAAGCGGAAATTTCTTTTTTGAAGAAAGAGATAGAGTTGTTGAAAGTAAAGATTAATAAAAAATAAATATAAATGTGTTGAATCGAAATAAAAATAGACAAAAAATTTTGTCTGTTTTTATTTTTTTCTTTGAGATTTTTTTATAATTTGCTATAATAATGAAATCTTAATTTATAATTATTTTTATGAAATGAATTTAATGCGATTGGCACATAAGCGGAACAAATATGATGGTGTAGTCCACAATTTATGCGGTGTTATCACGTAATTGATTCTGAATATTGTTATAAAATACTGAAAACTTTTCAGCTCTTCAGCTGTTTAGCTAAAAAATCCTAAGGATTTTTTGAATGAAAAAAAGACTGGATGTAGTTATTTTTGAAAAAGGGCTTGCAGAGAGCCGTTCCAAAGCACAGGCACTTGTGATGGCAGGCGAAGTTCTTGTCAACGGAGAGAAAATAACAAAAGCAGGTTTTCAAGTTTCCGAAGATGACTTGATAGAAATAGAAAAACAGAATCCGTATGTTTCACGCGGCGGATTGAAACTGGAATCAGTTTTAAAACTCTTTGAAATAGATTTTACCGATAAAGTTTGTATGGATATCGGGGCATCAACGGGCGGGTTTACCGACTGTATGCTTCAGCACGGTGCAAAAAAAGTGTATGCCGTTGATGTAGGCACGGCACAGCTGCACTATAAATTGAGAAACGATCCGCGTGTAGTAAATATAGAAAACGTAAATTTCAGATATTTTGATAAAGCTCTTTTAAAAGACGATATAGATATAATAACGATAGATGTATCATTTATTTCACTCGATAAAATTTTACCTTTGGCAAGCGAGATTGTTTCTTCAAAGGGAAACATTATTGCTATGATTAAACCTCAGTTTGAGCTTGAGCCGGGCGAAGTAAAAAAAGGCGTAGTTAAAGATGAAAAGCTTAGACAGAAAGCGATAGATAAAATAAAAAATGTCGTCGAAAGTTTAAATATGATTGTCTTAAAGGAGCAAGACTCCGGTCTTAAAGGCCCGAAAGGAAATTTGGAACATTTTGTTTTATTAGGGGAAAAATTTTTATAAATATAAGAGGAAAAGAAAATGGCAGAGTATGATGTTTTAAATGTGGAACAGAAGTGGCAGAAAGTTTGGGCAGACCAACAAATTTTTAAAGCGGTAATGGATGAAAATAAGGAAAAATATTATATATTGGTAATGCTTCCGTATCCGTCGGGAAATCTCCATATGGGACATGTAAGAAATTACAGCATAGGTGACGTTTTTGCAAGGTTTAACAGAATGCGTGGCAAAAATGTTCTTCAGCCTATGGGGTGGGATGCATTCGGCCTTCCTGCGGAAAATGCCGCAATTAAAAATAATATAGCTCCCGAAAAATGGACTAAGCAAAATATTGCAAGAATGAGAGAACAGTTAAAAATGCTCGGTATCTCTTATGACTGGGACAGAGAACTGGCAACGTGCGACGTGGAATATTACAGATGGAACCAAAAAATATTTTTGGATATGTACAAGAAAGGGCTTGTCTTCAGAAAAAAATCCAATGTTAACTGGTGTCCGGAATGTAAAACCGTTCTTGCCAACGAGCAGGTGTCCGAAGGGCAGTGTTGGAGATGTCACAGCAACGTTGAACAGAAAGAACTGGAACAGTGGTTTATAAAAATTACTCAGTATGCAGATGAACTTCTTGAAGGACACAAACTTCTTTCCGGCTGGCCGGAACAGGTTTTGGCTATGCAGAAAAACTGGATAGGAAAATCGCACGGTGCAAGTATGAAGTTTGATATTGCGGGCAGCGACAAAAAACTTGAAATTTTTACCACTCGCCCCGACACGATTTTCGGTGTTACTTTTATGGTTGTTTCGCCGGAACATCCGATGCTTAAAGAATTTAAAAATCAAATTAAAAATTGGGATGAAGTTGAAAAGTATATAACGGCAAGTTCATTGAAATCTAATATTGAACGTTCTTCCTCCAAGGAAAAAACGGGCGTCAAACTTGACGGAGTTTCCATAGTTAATCCCGCAACGGGAAAAAATGTTCCTTTGTTTGTTGCGGACTATGTTTTAATGGGTTACGGAACTGGTGCAATTATGGCTGTTCCCGCTCATGACCAGAGAGACTGGGAATTTGCAAAGAAGTACAATGTTGAAATTATTCCCGTTATTCAGGGTAAAGACGGTGATA
The DNA here is from genome assembly GCA_905234925.1 of uncultured Endomicrobiia bacterium. Lineage (GTDB taxonomy): Bacteria > Elusimicrobiota > Endomicrobiia > Endomicrobiales > Endomicrobiaceae > Ruminimicrobiellum. The sequence continues at coordinate 10,366 of CAJOJJ010000037.1, read as the reverse complement.
TAACAAAGGCGGCCTACGAGGGCGAAGGCGTAATGATTAATTCCGGAAAATTTAACGGAATAACTTCAGAAGATGCCAGAGTAAAAATGCCGGAATGGGTTGAAGAGCAGGGCTGGGGAAAAAGAACTACAAATTATAAATTGAGAGAATGGCTTATATCAAGACAAAGATGTTGGGGAACACCCATACCGATGGTACACTGTGATAAGTGCGGTATAGTTCCCGTTGACGAAAAAGATTTGCCTGTAATTCTTCCTACCGATGTTAAGTTTACCAACGACGGTAAATCTCCTTTACAGTCCGATGAAAAATTCGTTAATACCGTTTGCCCGAAATGCGGCGGACATGCAAGAAGGGAAACCGATACGATGGATACTTTTGTTGATTCTTCGTGGTATTTCTTAAGATATACGGATGCACATAACGATAAAGCCTGTTTTGACAGCAAAGAAGCAAACTATTGGATGCCCGTTGACCAGTATGTCGGCGGTATCGAGCATGCCTGTATGCATTTGATATATTCCAGATTTTGGCACAAAGTTTTAAGAGATATGGGGCTTGTAAAAAGTGACGAACCGTTTACCAATTTGTTGACGCAGGGAATGGTAACGCTCGGCGGAAGTGCAATGTCCAAATCTAAAGGAAATATTGTAAGCCCCGACGAGATAGTGTCAAAATACGGTGCGGACACGGCAAGATTATTTATACTTTTTGCCGCTCCTCCGGAAAAGCAGCTTGACTGGTCTTCCGACGGTGTGGAAGGATGTTGGAGATTTATAAACAGAGTTTGGAGACTGCAGGAAGTTGTAAATACGAAATCTCAAGAGCCGGTAACCGAAAAAGCAAAAGAAGACTTGTTAAGAAGTATGCATATCTGCATAAAGAGAGTTACCGAAGATATAGACAAAAAACATCAGTTCAATACTGCTATTTCCGCTGTTATGGAACTTGTTAATGCAATGTATTTGTATAAACATCATTCCAACGACGACGGTTTGTCGAAACATGTATATGAAACGATAGTGAAATTATTATCTCCGTTTACGCCTCATTTGTGTGAAGAAATTTGGAGCATTCTCGGACATAAAGACTGTGTTTCCGTTGCGGAATGGCCGAAGTTTGAAGAAAAATATATTAAGCAGGATACAATAGAAGTTCCCGTTCAGGTAAACGGAAAGCTGAAAGGAAGAGTAAATATTGATGTTTCCGCTGATGAGGAAACCGTAAAAAATATCGTTTTATCCGACGAAAAATTAAAGCCTGTTTTTGAGGGGAGAAACATAGTAAAGTTCATTTATATTAAATCAAAAATTATTAATGTGGTAATAAAATAATTTTAGTTTTTTAATTATAAATTTTAAATCGGCGTTTATTATACATTGTACATTATACATTGTACATTGTACATTATTAAGAGGTACTTGTATGAAAAAATTGACTGTATTATTGTTTTGTTTGGCAGCGATTATTATATCTTGCACTTCACCTTACGATCCGGCACCTCAGTTGCTTCCTGCGTATGTAAAAAATGTTTATGTCCGCCCGGTAGTAAATAATACAAATCAATACGGTTTGGAAGATAAGTTTACCAATGCCATAATAGATGAGTTTATGAGAGACGGCAGATTGTCCGTTGTAACAAGTGAAGATGAAAGTGACGGCGTAGTAGTTTGTGAAATTAAAAGATATACGCTGCAGCCTTTAACGTATGATGCAAATATGGTTACGGAACAATACAAACTGTGGGTATTGATAAATGTTTATTTTATCGACAGACACGAAAATATTACTTTATGGACCGAACCGAATATGGAAGGAATACAGATTTATGCAGATTCCGTTAAGGTAGGTTTCGGCGGAATGACCGAAGATCAGGCAAGAGAATACATTTGGGAAAAGCTTTCAAGAGATATTGTTAAAAGAACTGTTAAAGGCTTCGGTAATGCAGGCGGAATTTCCGAAAAGAAAGTGCAGGAATAAAAGTAGCCGCAGATATTTTGGAATATTGGAAACGGAGAGATATAAACCGACAAAAAACAAAGTTTTTTTGATTTAAAAAAGTTGATAAAAATATAATAATTATATATAATCTACAGATATGAAAAATATAGTTGCGGTTTATCCCGGAAGTTTTGACCCGCCTACGAACGGGCATATAGATATTATAAAAAGAGCATCGAAGATTTTTTCTAAAGTTATTGTTGCCGTTACGCATAACTGTAATAAGAAACATATGTTTTCTTTGGAAGACAGAGTTTCCATGATGAAAGAAGCCGTAAAAAGTATTAAGAATGTTGAAGTGTCTTCTTTCTCCGGGTTGTTGGTTGATTATCTCGATAAGATAGACAGTTTTTGTATAGTCAGAGGTTTAAGGGCATTATCGGATTTCGAATATGAGTTTCAAATGGCACTCATGAATAGAAAATTAAAACAGGATGTAGAAACCATATTTTTAGTTCCTGATCAGGAGTATACATTTTTATCGTCGAGCACCGTCAGAGAAATAGCATCTTTAGGCGGTAATTTTAAGAATTTTGTTCCGAAAAGTGTATATAAAGAAATGATTAAAAGAGGCAAAGAAAATGTATGATTTATTAAAACTGCTTGATTTTGCTGCATCAAGAAATGCTTCCGATTTGCATATCGTCGTAGGTGTTCCTCCCATGATGAGGGTCGATACGATTTTACGTTCTGCAGGAGATGAAAAACTTACACCTGAAGAATCTAAAAAACTTATATATTCCGTATTAAATGAACAACAGATAGCAAAATTTGAAGAAACAAACGAGCTTGATGCTTCTATTCCCATAAAGAACAGAGGCAGAATAAGAATAAATGTTTTTAAGCAAAGGGGGTCTATTTCCGCTGCGTTAAGATTTATTCCTGAAAAAACTTATACTTTTGAAGAACTGAATTTATCGAAAGTTATTTACGATATTGTAAATCTTCCCAAAGGTTTGGTTCTTGTTACGGGTGCTACCGGTTCAGTTCACACTCCCAAGAAGAGAGCATATTATAACATTGGAGGATCCTATAGAGTATCTTCATAAGCATAAAAATTGTATAATAAATCAAAGAGAAATCGGTTCGGATACAAAATCTTTTGCGGATGCACTCAGATATATTTTAAGACAGGACCCGGATATAGTGCTTATAGGAGAAATGAGAGATTTGGAAACGATATCTTCCGCACTTACGCTTGCAGAAACGGGGCATTTGGTTTTTGCAACTCTCCATACCATGGATGCATCTTCTTCCATAAACAGAATAGTTACATCTTTCCCTGCAGAACAGCAGGCACAGATAAGGTCTCAGCTGTCACTCACGTTAAAGGCAGTTTTTTCTCAACAGCTGCTTCCGAGTGCTTCAGGCAGCGGTATGGCTATGGTTTGTGAGATTATGCTTGCCAATGACAGTGTTAAAAATCTTATCAGAGAAATGAAAATAGAGCAGTTGTATTCCGTTATTCAGTTAAACAGGCAGGCAGGCATGCAGACTATGAATCAATCTCTTTTTGAAAATGTCATAAGGAGAAAAATTACTCCTAAGGTTGCAATGGAATACAGTACCAAAAAAGAAGAATTGGCAAAGTTATTACAGACTATATAAAATAAGTAATTTTTTAAGGAGTGTATATAATGAATAAGAAAGGTTTCAGTATGGTGGATGTGATTATATTGTTGTCATTGATTCTTTTACTTACGGTAGTTGTTTATCCGAAATTTCTTGAATTAATCCGCAGATCCGGCGAAGCGGCAACGAGAGCCAATTTGACTGCACTGAGAGCTGCGATTGCCGTTTATTACGGAGAAAATAAGGGTGTATATCCCGGCAAAGAAATAAATGATGTGTTGGCAGGTGAAAACGGTAAATATATAAAATATATTCCTGAATGTTACTGTCCTCCTTACCATAATCCTTATGCGATAATAACCACATCTCCGACGGGAGATTCCGGCAAATGGGCATATCAGGTTGAGGACTCTGAAGACAGACAAGCCGGCGAACTGTGGATAGATTGCAACGAGAAAGATTCCAAAGGTATAGTTTGGAGTACTTATTAGGACCGTTTATGTTTGAAGCCATACTTGTTTTTATATTCGGACTCTGTTTCGGCAGTTTTGCCAATGTCTGTATATACAGAATGCCCAGAGATATTTCTATTATTAAGCCGGACTCTCATTGTCCAAAATGCAAAAGGCCCATCAATTGGTACGATAATATTCCTTTAATAAGCTACATATGTTTAAGAGCCAAATGCCGTAACTGCGGAGAGAAGATTTCTTTTATATATCCTTGCGTTGAACTTCTCTGCGGTGTTTTGTTTTTGTCTATGTATTTTCTGTTCGGATATTCTTATATATTGATACCTTTTTGCTTATTGGTATTTTCTTTACTTGTAATTACGGCTATAGATTTTGAATTTCAGATAATTCCCGACGAATTTTCTTTTATGTTGATGGTTGTCGGTTTTTTGACGAGTTGGTTCAACTACACTTTGGGTGCCGGTGTGCTTGAAAGAATGCTGAACTCTTTTTTGGGTTTCTTGGCAGGCGGAGGTTCATTATATTTGGTCGCCGTTTTGGGAAAACTTCTTTATAAGAAAGATGCCATGGGCGGCGGAGACATAAAAATTATGGCAGGGGTAGGAACATTTTTAGGCTGGGACAAAGTTTTGTTTGCCATTGCCATAGCTTGTTTTTTGGGAAGTATTGTCGGAATTTTATTAATAGCTTTTAAAAAGATTTTAAGAAGACAGGAAATAGCTTTTGGTCCGTATTTGGCGGCAGCTTCATATCTGGTCCTTTTTTTACCTCAGCCTGCCGTAATAATAAATACCATAACGGCATTTGAAGAAAGTTTTCTTACAAAGTTTGTTTTTACCGGTATATAAAATTAAGGTTGATATTTGATGGAAACAAAAAATAATTTTTTTATTACGGCATTTATTTTGGCAGTTGTGATGGTTGTATCGATAGTATCCAAGTTCTCTCTTGTATATTCCATTCAGGCTGCAATTTTTTTAATCTTGTTAATATCAACAGTTTTTCTTCTAAATAATTATAAAATCAAATTAAGTTCTTTTGTTTTTCCGTCGGCAGTATTATTGATTATATGCTGCATTTCTTATTCGTTTGCCGATTTTCAGGTAAATGTGCGCGACTATCTTTTTGTTTTGATGTCGGCACTTTTGGCAGGTTTTAATATGACGTTTTTACCGTTAGATATGAAGAAGAAAGTTTTTGTTGTGCCTTTATTTATTGCTCTTTGGCTTTCTATGATACTTTTTTCAAGGTTTATTACCAACCCGCAGAGTTTTCTTTCCGTTGATGAATTTTATGATGCCGTCGCATTAAATATAAATGTTATTGCAGGTTTCCTTGTTTTGGTTTATCCGCTTTTTTTTATTTTTATCAAAGAAAAGAAAAATCAGAATATTTTTGCGGCAATGATGATATTTGTTCTTTTTGCGGTAATTATTACAAGGAGCAGAGTTGCCATAGGAGCCGCATTTGTTTTAACGTTTGTTTTCTTATTGGAATACCGTAAAAATAATTTTGTTAAAATCCTTATAACTTTGTTTGTCTTGCTGCTGTTGGCAAGCATTGCATATATTTCTTTTTTAAAGTCGGATTTTCACAGTGTTTCCGAAAGAATCATATGGTGGAAAACCGCATATATGATTTTTAAACATAATATTTTCTTCGGGTGCGGGTTCGGTAATTATGCCGTTATGTTTCAAACTTTCCGTCCCGAACTTGTATTGAATACGCTGTTTGCCCACAACATAATAATGCAGTTTTTATCGGATACGGGTATCTTGGGCTTGTTGAGTTTTACTGCGGTAATGATAAGTTTTTACGTTAAGGTTATAGACGGAATTATAAGTGAAAAAGATAATTATTTTTATATAGTCGTCGCATTAAGCATAACGGCATTTTTAGTGATAAACCTTGTTGATTACAGTTTTTTTGTTCCGGCAAATATGATGATATTTTTCATAATTATGTGGTCCGTTTTTTCTTCAGAACCTGAGAAAAAACAAAAAGGCAGAATGAATATTTATATTTTGACGGTTCTTGTTTTGTACATTGCCGCAGTTACAATCAGACCTGTCGCAGGACATATTCACTATAAAAAAGGCATAGAATATTATGTGCAGAAACAATACTATCTTTCTGTTGAAGAATTTGAACAGGCAGTAAAATACGATAAAAAAAATCCCGAGTATTATACCCAGCTTGCAAAATCTTATTTTGCATTGTATGATGCCGTAAGAGGTGAAAAAGGGCAGGAATATGCGGAAAAGTCCATTGAGTACAATAAAAAAGCATTGGAATTTTTTAAAAGCAGTTCTCAGATAAGAAGTTATCTTTCATCAACGTATTGGAATTTGGGTGATAAAGAAAATGCCGTAAAATATATTAAAGAAGCTATAGCATACGATAGATTTAACCCAAACTTGACGGAATACCTGCAGATGATTGAAAAGACAGAAGGTCATAGACAAAAATGAAAAAACATATTTTAAAAATTATTTTGGGTTGTTTGGTCAGCATAATATTAATTTGGCTTTGCGTAAGAAACATAGACTTTAAGCAGTCTATAGCTCTTGTAAAAAACGCAAAAATCGGTTTAATATTTTTAGGTGTTGCCATTTATGCTTTTTCCTATTTTATCAGGAGTATCAGATGGGAATATATACTTATTCCTTTAAAAAAAATAAAACCTTTCGGAAGTTTTTTCTTTTTAATATTCGGATTTTTTATGAATAATATTCTTCCTTTAAGACTGGGGGAATTTGTAAGGGCTCTTGTCGCCGGAAAAAAATTAAATATTTCAAAGAGCGGCGTCTTTGCAACAATAGTTGTTGAAAGGTTGATGGATGTGGTTATTTTTATAATAGCATTTTTCTTGATAGGAATGTTCGTTCCGAATATTCCGGGATGGTTGCAAAAATCTTTTATTTTATGTGCAGTGATTTTCGGTTTGGCATTTGTTGTTCTGTTTTTTATGTCAAAAGACGAAGAAAAATTTTTGAAGATATTAAATAAATTTCATCTTCCTGACAAACTTAATAATTTGATACAGTCCATATTTTTAAAGTTTGCAAGCGGATTGAAATTTTTTCAAAATAAAAAACTTATTTTTAATGTATTTTTAACTTCGGTTGTCGTTTGGTACATTGAGGCTTGGGCATACAAAGTATTTTTTCTTTCGTTTGGAGTGGAAGTTTCAATAATTCAATGCTTATTTGTTATAGTTACAACCGGTATTGCAACGATGCTGCCTACGGCGCCGGCATTTATCGGGGCAATAGAAAGTGTCGGTATGGTAACTTTAGGTCTTTTCGGTATTACGGAAACGCTTGCTTTCACATCTATGGCAGCGACGCATTTTGTTGAAATGATGTCGGTTTATGCACTCGGTATTACGGGAATAATAAAAGAAAGAATATCTTTTTCAGACTTGTTTAAATTCGCTGTTTCCGAACAGAAAGACGAGGATAAAAATGAAAAGTAAAGTAATTGTGGTTATGCCGGCATATAATGCCGCGCAGACTTTAAAACAGACATTGGATACCATACCGAAAGATTCTTATTTCGATATACTTCTTGTCGACGATAATTCGTCCGACGATACCGTTAAAGTTGCAAAAGATCTTGGGCTTAAAGTTATTAAACACGATAAGAATATGGGGTACGGCGCAAACCAAAAAACCTGTTATAGAACGGCTTTGGATATGGGTGCGGATATTGTTGTAATGCTCCATCCGGACTATCAATATGATCCTCGTCTTGTACCTTTTTTGGCAGGACTTATTGAGGAAGATATCTGTGATGTTATGTTTGCAAACAGGATAAGAACAAGAAAAGAAGCTTTAAAAGGCGGTATGCCTTTTTATAAATATTTTTTTAACAGATGTCTTACAATTCTTGAGAATGTCGTATTGGGTTTGAACTTGGGAGAATATCATACAGGGTACAGAGCATATTCGAGAAAAGTTTTGGAAACAATAAATTTTGAAGCGAATTCCGACGATTTTGTTTTTGACCAGCATATTGTGGTTCAGATGGCATTGGCGGGGTTCAGAATAGGAGATATTCCGGTTCCTACAAAATATTTTGAGGAAGCTTCATCGATAAATTTCAAAAGAAGTGTTGAGTACGGGCTTGGCATTTTGTTGATACTTGTAAAATATATTTTGCATAAGTGGGGTATAGTTCACTATAAACAATTTGATAAACGTAAGTTTGTGAATTAAAGTTTATAAAAATGCAAATATTTTAAATGCAGGGAGGAATACATGGAGGAAATTACCGATTTTTTAATTGCATGTTGTGAAAGTGCCGGTGCCGGCAGAAGATTTAGGGCCGGTATTGTAGCTGCGAAAAGATTATTAAAAAGACATGGAAGAGATGAAATAATGTCCTCAACTGTTTCCATAAAAAGATTATTGGATCAAGATTTTATAAGAGGAATAAAAAGAGGATTAAATCTTTACTCGTAGAGATTAACTGCTGATTATTGACTATAAATTATGAGATACCTTAAATAAAATTTTTTATAAGGAGATAATATGTCTTACAAAGTTACATTGGTCAGAGGCGACGGTACAGGCCCGGAACTTACGGAAGTTACCGCGAAAGTTATAGACGCAACAGGCGTAAAAATCGATTGGGAAGTAATGGAAGCGGGTATTGATATAATGGAAAAAGAGGGAACTCCTCTTCCGGAGAAAACTTTGCAGTCCATTGCCAAAAATAAAATTGCATTGAAAGGACCTATTACCACGCCTATCGGAACAGGTTTTCGTTCCGTGAACGTTGCAATCAGAAAAGAACTTGATTTGTTTACTTGTTTAAGACCTTGTAAAAGTTATGTCGGTGTTAAATCAAGATTTTCCGATATAGATTTGGTGGTAGTAAGAGAAAATACGGAAGATTTGTATGCAGGTGTTGAGTTTACCGAAAGAACAGACGAAGCAAATAAAATTATTGAACTTTCCAAAGGTAAAATTCGTCCGGAGTCCGCAATATCCATAAAATCTTTTTCGGAATTCGGCTGCGAAAGAATAGTACGCTTTGCTTTTGATTATGCCGTAAAAAATAACAGAAAGAAAGTTACCGCAGTTGCCAAAGCAAATATTATGAAATGTACCGACGGTATGTTTTACAGAGTTGCAAGAGAAGTTGCCAAAGATTATGAGGGCAAAATTGAATACGAAGAAAGATTAATTGATAATATGTGTATGCAGCTTGTACAAAAACCGGAGCTTTATGATGTAATAGTTCTTCCTAACTTGTATGGAGATATTTTGTCCGATTTATGTGCAGGTCTCGTCGGCGGCTTAGGCGTTGCTCCCGGTGCAAATTTAGGTAAAGACTGTGCCGTATTTGAGGCGGTTCACGGTTCAGCTCCTAAATATAAAGGTCTGAATAAAGTTAACCCTATGGCACTTATTCTTTCCGGTAAAATGATGCTTGATTATTTAGGCGAGTTTGATGCTGCCAAGAGATTGGAAAAGGCTGTTGCGGAAGTGATTGCCGAAAAGAAGTGTGTTACGTATGACCTTGGAGGCTACGCAGGAACCAGCGAAATGGGCGAGGCTATTATAGCGAAGCTAAAATAGCACATCTTCTAACAAAAAAACAGCAAATTTTGGACTACAATATCGAAACTCGCAAACTTATGTATCATTTCACTTACGTACACAGCGTTTGCGAGTTTCTTCATTTCGCCACAAACTTAGCTGTTTTTTCTGTGTCCTGACATATTATGGTTCATTCTCATAATTTATTTTAAAAAATTTTTAAGGTATAGTCAAAATATGGAATTCTAAATCTTTAATTAAAAATAGATATTCTTTATTTTTTATCCTATTGTTGTACCTGAGGTTATATCATATTTTAAAAATAATTCTTTGAAGGATTCAGCTTTAACACGAGCAACAAAAGAGATTTTCATTCCTGCATTCCAAGTACCAGTAGTGAAATATGTATAATATTTATTGGATCTGGCATCTATTCCAAGAACTTCATCATTACAAGTATACAAATTGCTACCGGCACTACTTGAAGTATCTACAAGAAATAGACCATATTCACTATAATAATTTTTTTGAGCAGAACATATTAATCCTAACAAAGCATACCCTTCTGCCATTTTAGCTTTGTCCGTATACCCTCTATAAATTGGCACAGATATTACCGACAAAATAATCACAATAGCAATAGTGATAACCAACTCTACTAAGGTAAAACCTTTTTTATTCATAAACTCCTCCTCTTGTCATCCCGTACTTGATACGGAATCCTCGTTTTTTCTTTACTCATTTAATTATATTTGCTATAATAAGCCGAGA
>CAJOJJ010000036.1 GCA_905234925.1 uncultured Endomicrobiia bacterium | reverse complement strand
AAAGCAGGGATGCAGCTATGTTGCACCCCCGCTATCTTGCTAACTTGCATAGGACACACGTGATGTTCCAAAAACAAAAACTCTTCTTTTAAAAAAGTATACCCTATTGTTACACTATATAGAAATTCTAAAATTGTTATATTTTATTATTATCTTACTCCTATATGTGAATCACTGCTCAAACTATAATTACCTTTAGTAATATTATATTGCAATCTTAAATATTTGGCATTTCCAATAATAAGTTCTTGTGGAAGTAAAACCTTTGCTTCAAAAGCAAAAATTTACCTTAAACTTCTCAGCTTATCACCTGCTCAGCTTCTCAGCTGTCTTTGTTCTTTGGATTTCCTTAAGGAGAGTTCTTTTGTTTTGGCGGGAATATGTTTGATGAGCTCCTTCAGCTTCGCAGACTTTGTCTGCTCTGCTTCAGGATGACACCAAGTGTCATTTTTCCATAGCAAAAAAATAACGGCTGATTTATTCCGTGAGCTTACAAGAACACAAAATAAACAGCCGTGACTCTTTAACCCACGAAGGGGCTAAAGAATACTTGGAATAAAAAATTAAGGTAATTAGTCTTAATATATTTATTCCTATAACGTCTGTTTTTGGTTTGTAAGCTCTTTTGTTTTAAACAAAAGTCATCCTTTTCGGATACCAAAAACATTTAAATATTAAGTTATCAATTTAATTATACCACAACTAAAAATTTTAATCAATAATAAAATCGTTATTATTTAATTTCCTAAATACTATAAAATTATATATCCTTTTAAAATATGAAACTAAACTATACGGGAGATTATTATGAAATTAAAAAATCAAAAGAAAAATTTTAAAAATTCGGAAAAGGAAAATATTGATAATTTTTTGTGGACGGATTTTTGCAAAAGATTTATGAATTATTCTCACTTCAGCAAGTCCGCCCCGGAAGCCGACGAAAGAGTTATCAAAGCAATAAACCGAATAATAAAACCTAATTTATTTAAAGATTTGTCGGCAGATAATATCCGCAAATATATTACTTACAGAAAAAAAGTTGAAAATTTAAAAGACAATTCCGTAAACAGGGATTTACACTCGATAAAATCCATGTGGAAGTTTGCAATAACGGAAATTTTTAACGACGATATAAAAAATCAAGCAAGCCTGGTAAAGGATATTCCTACGGAGAAATTAACAAAAAACAAATTTTTTACCAAAAAGGAGATTGAAAAAATTTTAACATCAAAATCCGCAGAAGCGATAAAAATCTGTTGTTATTTAATGCTGTATTTAGGACTGCGTCTTAAAGAAGCTTGCTGTCTCGAATGGGAACATTTGATACTGGATAAAAATATTGTTATGATTTATCCTCATAAAACTAAAAGAAATAACCCGTCTCCGAAAGCAATTCCGATAAATAAAAAATTAAAGGAGTTTTTATTGTCGTTGAAAAACAAAGCAAAACATAAATATGTGATAGGTAAAGAGTTTATTACCAGAAAACAATTGAATTATTTTGACGGTGTCATTAACAGATACCTAAAAAAAATAAAAGTGCCCGGAACTGCCCATACATGCAGGCACACATTCATAAGTCATTTGATAATGAACGGCGTTGACGGTTCAATTGTTAAACGATGGGCAAGAATAAATAACGAAGAAGTACTTCAAGCATATCTTCACTTAAGTCCCGAATTCTCAACGGAAACTATAAATTTATTGCCGTATTGAAATTTGTTGGTATTATTATATATCGTATCAAAAAACAATCCCGATATTTTTTCCCTTGACAAAAAATGAAAATAGCAATATAATATACTTACGATATACTATATCGTAATATACTATATCATAATATACTATATTATAATACAGCTTTATAGAAAACAAACTTAAGAGGTTTATTATGTTTCATTGCAGACAAAAAGAATTAAAAGAAATGAACAGACTGTATTCCGGAAATAAATTTGAATGTATAATCATTTACGGAAGAAGAAGAATCGGAAAGACTGCTCTTATAAATGAATTTTGCAAAGATAAAAAAACCATATTCTTTTCTGCGATAAATGCAACTCCCAAAGAAAATTTAGAAAATTTGTCAAAGGCAATTTATACCGCCGAAAATGAAGATTACATTAATATCCCAGTATATCAAAATTTCGATATGGCTTTGGAGAAGATTGGAAGTTTAGGAAAAGACAAAAGAGTAGTTTTTGTAATAGATGAGTATCCGTATTTAGCAAAAGCCGACGAAAGTTTTTCTTCGAGATTACAGCATATTATTGATCACAAATGGCAAAACAGCAAAATTTTTTTAATACTTTGCGGTTCGTCCATGAATTTTATGGAAAATCAAGTTTTAGGTTACGAAAGCCCGCTTTACGGAAGAAGAACTGCTCAATTTAAAATAAAAGCATTGAATTATAAAGAAATTACGGAATTTAATAAAAACTTAAGTGATGAACAGCAAGCTCTTGTTTATGGAATTACAGGCGGTATTCCTCATTATATAAATAAATTGGATATAAACAAAGATATTGATGAAGCTCTGCTTAATAATATTTTTAACAGTTCAAGTTATCTTTTTGAAGAACCTGAAAATCTTTTAAAGCAGGAACTAAGAGAACCTGCGGTGTATAACTCAATAATTACGGCTATAGCCGACGGTTATTCTCATCTAAATGAAATTGCTACAAAAGTAGGACAGGAAACAGGACTTTGCTCAAAATATATTAAAGTATTAATTGATTTAGGAATAATAAAAAAAGAAAATCCTATAACTGAAACTACAAGCAGAAAAAGTATTTATATTCTTGAAGATAACTTTTTCAGATTTTGGTATAGGTTCGTACCGAAAAATATAACTGCCGTTAATTCAAACAAAATTTCTGCCGTATATAAACAATCGGTAAAACAATTTTTGCCTGAGTACATGGGGCTTATTTTTGAAAAAATGTGTAAGGAATATCTGTTATATTATGCAAAAAATCTGCCAATTAATTTAACAGATATCGGGCAGTGGTGGGGAACAAATAAAGAAGAGAAAAAAGAAATTCAAATAGATATTGTAGGAACATCAGCTGATAAAAAAGAGTATATTATAGGTTCCTGCAAATATACAAATTCAGTTATTGGAACGGAAGAATATGAACTTCTAAAAAAATATTCGGCGGTTTTTGGAAAAGGAGAAAAATATCATTTCTTTATCTTTTCAAAAAAAGGATTTAGTAAAAACCTTACAGATTTATCAAGAAAAGAAAATATAAGATTGATAACTTTACAAGATATGTATAAATAAAAATATTATTTTATATTTTTTATAATATTTAATATTTTAAAATTTACTTATCCTTAACGCTGAGATCTTTGCTCTTTTCCGCAAGCAAATCTATAGCCTTTTTGGCAGTTTTTTGGTCGGTAATTGTAGCACTGCCGCCGACACATCCTCCGGGGCAGAACATTACTTCCAGCATATTAAAGCTGTCATTACTTTCTCCTCTGGAAGCAAAAGATTTTAATTTACCTATAGTGTCTTTGTTTAATCCGTTAATAACATCGGATATCACATCCGTAGAAGGATTAAGAGTAGATTTTATTGCTTTTATTACGCCGCCGGTTACGCCGAAATTCCTGCCCTGTTTGGAACTTTCTTTTTCAAATTTTGTTTCCTCGCATTTTTCGGTATCTATTTCTTTTGCCGCAAAGAGAGCATCAAGCTCTTCGAAATTCATAACAAAATCTACTTTGTCGTTATCATATCCTTCGGCTCTTTTTGCCACACACGGACTGACGAAAACGGTAACTGATTCGGGATATTTTTTCTTTGCAAGTTCAGCCGTATAATACAAAGGTGTCTGCGTATCGGAAACAAACGGTTTTATTTCGGGAATATGTTTTTTTATCAGCTGTCTGTATCCTGCGCAGCAGGAAGTTGTCATAAAATTTTCGCCTTTTTCCATTCTCTCGGCAAACTCCGCAGCTTCATAAAGAGCAGTGATATCGGCACCTTGTGCAACTTCAATAACTTCATCAAAACCTGCTTTCATCAAAGCGGTTTTTATTTGGTAAATATTACCTTTAAATTGTCCGGCTATCGACGGAGCGATAAGAGCTATGACCTTTTTATTTTTTCTGTCTTTCATCACTTTTAAAATATCAATTATTTGGCTCTTTTCGTGTACTGCACCGAAAGGACATGCTTCTATACATTTACCGCAATAAATACATTTGTCATAATCGATACTGGCAAAACCCGTCTCGTCTTTCTTTATGGCACCGACGACACAGGCGTCTTCGCACGGAACGGTAATTTTCACTATAGCTTTATATGAACATGCCGCAATACACATCTTACATTTTTTACATTTTGTTTCGTCAATAAAGGACTTTCCGTTCTTGATGGATATTGCACCGAACTTACACGCAGAAAGGCACGGCCTGTCAACACAACCCTGACACAAATCCGTCACAAAAATTCTGTTGGTTAAACAACCTTTGCATGCAGCCTGCAGGACGGTTAAGTTTTTACTGTCGATGTCTTTTCTTGCAAGAGCTTTTTGGGCATACGTCCTTAAAGAAACCGTTTCATCGTCTTCTTCTATAGGAAACCCTAACCCTGCGATAGTTCTGTCCTTAATGATAGCTCTTTCTTTGTATATGCAGCATCTGTAAGGAACTTCCATACCTTTCGGTCTCATTTTGAAAGGTATCATTCTTGTATTCTCTTCAAAATCATCGGAGAAAAAAGCTTTAATGATTCTGACAAGAATTTCCTTTTTAAGTTGATTTTTATGTCCTGATATAGCCATATTATTATACCCATATCGAAATTAAAATTTATAGTTTATAATTTATAATTGAACGACACTCATAAGGAAGAAATTTTCTTTTTTGAAGTGCCTCAGGCACTGCTTATGAGTGCAATATTTTTCAAGCAAAATTCAGTTACTTAGAGAATTTTAGGGCGACCATGTTCGTGGTGCTTTCCGTCTTCCTCTTGCCTCCGGGAAATGACAGTTGGAGCCCGGCTTGAAAAATATAAACGAATAGTGCCGGCACGAAAAAAAGTAAAATTTATTCCTGATACTTAGCAAACGAGAACATATTTCTCTTTTTGTTTCGCCAATATCAAAGATTTAAATCTTGCCATTGTATGCAGCAATAAACAACTGTTTAATTTCCGACATTAAAGGATATGCGGGGTTTGCTCCCGTACACTGGTCGTCGAAAGCTCTCTCAACCAACGTATCAAGATTTGCCATAAACACATCTTCTTTTATGCCGAATTCCTTTATGGATTTGGGCAGTTCAATCGTAGTCATTAAATCGTCAACGGCTTTTATCAAACTTTCCACTTTTTCATCATCATTTTTTCCCGGAAGATTCAATTCGTCAGCAATCTGCGCATATTTCATTTTTGCATTCGGATATTTGTACTGAGGGAAAATAGCCTGCTTTTTAGGTCTGTCGTTGGAATTAAATTTTATAATTTGTCTTATTAAAAGTGCGTTTGCAACACCGTGAGGAATATTGTACATTGCACCGAGTTTATGTGCCATTGAATGACATAAGCCCAAGAAAGCGTTTGCAAAAGCCATACCTGCTATCGCTGCGGCATAGTGCATTTTCTCTCTGGCTTTTCTGTCATTTTTACCTTCTTTGTAAGAACGAGGTAAATATTTAAATACCAGCTTTGCAGCTTCCAAAGCATTGGAATTTGTAAAGTTTGTTGCCATGCAGGAAACGTAAGCCTCAAGAGAGTGAACAAGAGCATCAATACCGGATGCCGCCGTCAAGCCCTTAGGCATATTATCGACAAAATTCGGATCGACAATTGCCATATTCGGCGTTAACGCATAATCTGCGAGAGCATATTTATAATGAGTTTTTTCATCGGTAATAATTGAAAAAGGAGTAACTTCCGAACCGGTACCGGATGTAGTAGGAATACATACCATCATGGCCTTTTGTCCAAGCTCGGGAATTTGGCAGATTCTTTTTCTTATATCCATAAACCTCATTGAAATATCTTCAAAGTTCGTGTCGGGATGTTCGTAAAGAAGCCAAAGAATTTTTCCCGCATCCATGGGAGAACCGCCGCCGAAAGCAATAATTACGTCAGGTTCGTAAGCTCTTACCATAACAAGAGCTTCATCAATGGTTGCAAGTGTCGGGTCCGGCTTTACGTCAAAAAACATCTGATGGTCTATGCCTATTTCGTCCAAAACCTCGGTAATATTTTCAACCGCACCGGAATTGAATAAGAAACGGTCAGTAACAATAAAGGCTCTCTTTTTGCCTTTAAGTTCTTTAAGAGCAAGGTCTAAACAGCCTCTCTTAAAATATATTTTTTGAGGAACTTTAAACCAAAGCATATTTTCTCTCCTTTCGGCAACAGTCTTATAATTAAGCAAATGTTCTACTCCGATATTTCCCGATATCGAGTTTCCGCCCCAAGAACCGCAGCCGAGCGACAGAGACGGTTCAAGTTTAAAATTATAAATATCGCCTATTCCTCCCTGCGACGACGGAGTATTTATCAATATACGGCACGAGGGCATTTTTTCCGCAAAAGCGTTAACTCTTTCTTTCACTCTTTCGTCGGTATAAAGAACGGATGTGTGTCCCGGTCCGCCTTTGGAAACAAGTTCATATGCCATTTCGGCGGCTTCGTTAAAATCTTTTGCTCTGTACATTGTTAAAATGGGAGAAAGTTTTTCTCTGGAAAAAGGATCATTCCAATCTACTTTAGGTCTTTCGCACAAAAGAAGTTTGGCATCTTCCGGAATTTTAAACCCGGAAAGCTCCGCTATTTTTTGCGGTGTCTGCCCTACGATTGCAGGATGAGCCGTTCCCCTTTTTGCATCAATAAAAGGAAGCGCTATCATTTTTTTCTCGTCGCTTTTGCTTACAAGATACGCTCCGCGGTAAATAAACTCATTTTTAATTTTTTCATAAACTTTATCTACCACAATCACAGCCTGTTCGGAAGCACATATCATTCCGTTATCAAAAGTTTTTGACATTATTATTGAAGATACGGACATTCTGATATCGGCTGTCTCGTCGATAACCGCACATGCATTTCCCGGACCTACGCCGAGTGCGGGTTTACCGGAAGAATATGCAGCTTTAACCATTCCCGGACCGCCGGTTGCCAAAATACATGCAATATCGGGATGATGCAGCAACGCATCGGAAAGTTCCATCGTCGGAACATCTATCCAACCGATAATATCTTTTGGTGCGCCTGCGGCAACTGCTGCCTCAAGTACTACTCTTGCAGCCTCAATTGTACTTTTTACTGCACGGGGATGAGGAGAAAATATAATTGCGTTTCTTGTTTTTAAACATATGAGAGACTTAAATATTGCGGTTGATGTAGGATTTGTCGTCGGGATAATACCTGCAATTATTCCCAAAGGTTCGGCTACCGTTCTGATACCGTTTTCTTTATCTTCGCTGATAATTCCGCAGGTTTTGGCAAATTTATGTTTATTATAAATATATTCGGAAGCAAAATGATTTTTGATTATTTTATCTTCAAGAACACCCATTCCCGTATCTTCCACAGCCATACGTGCAAGAGGAATTCTTACTTTGTTTGCAGCTGTTGCAGCCGCCTTAAAAATTTTATCTACCTGTTCTTGAGAAAAGTTAGAATACTCAATTTGAGCTTTTTTAACTTTTGCAATTAAAGCATTCAACTGTTCAACCGTGCAAACAAGATTTTTTGTTGATTCTGTTTGCGGCTGAACCTTTTCTTCAATGTTTTTCTTTGTTGCAACTTTCTTTGTTCTTGCCATATTATATTTCTCCTTCTTTCAACTTTTCAACTATAAGATTGACTATTTCGTCGGCTTTAATAATTTTTGCGGCGGATTTGTCATCGCGTCTGTTTTTAAATTCCACGTTGCCGTCTTTTAAATTCTTTTCGCCGATAGTTATTCTGAAAGGAATACCTATCAAATCCGCATCTTTAAACTTTATTCCGGCTCTTTCGTCTCTGTCGTCAAGAAGCACATCTATCTTTAATGCTCTCAACTCATTATATATTTTTTCTGCCGTTTGTTTTATCTGCTCATTTTTAAAATCTACGGGAATTATGCACACTTTGTATGCCGCCAATGCTGTAGGCCAAATAATACCGTTTTCATCGTAGGATTGTTCTATGGTTGCAGCTAAAATTCTTGTAACTCCGATACCGTAACAGCCCATAACCATCAGCTGTTCTTTACCGTTTGCGTCCAAATAAGTTGCTTTCATGGATTTGGAATATTTTGTACCGAGCTTAAATACGTGCCCGATTTCTATACCTCTTGAAAACTGCAGTTTTTCTTTTTTACATCTGGGGCAGATGTCGCCGTGAACAACTTTCCTTAAATCTGCAACAACATCGGCTTTATAGTCTCTGTCATAATTTACGTTTTTAATATGTGTATCATCTTTATTTGCACCGATAACACCGTTGACGATATTTACGACGGAATAATCGGCATATATTTTAATTTTTTTCTTTAAGTTTACCGGGCCTGCAAAACCTACCTTTGCGCCTGTAACTTCCGCAATAATTTCCGGCGTTGCAAGTTCAAGCTCTGAACAGCCAAGCAATGACTGAAGTTTTATTTCGTTTATTTCATAGTCGCCTCTAACCAATGCGGCAACGGGTTCTCCGTCTGCGACATAGATAATAGTTTTTATAAATTTCTGTGCGGAAGAATTTAAGAATTTTGATACGTCTTCTATCGTTCCGACATTCGGTGTAAGAATTTCTTCCATATCAAGAGCTTTCTCGTCGGACTTTTTATCCTCCGGAAGACATTCGGCTTTTTCGGAGTTTGCACCGTAACCGCAGTTACACCAAGCTATTTCTTCTTCTCCTGTATCCGCAAGAACCATAAATTCGTGAGAAAAATTTCCGCCGATTGCACCTGACGCAGCCTCAACAACTCTGTACTTAAAACCGCATCTTTGACAAATTTTTTCATATGCAGCATAAACTTTTTTGTAATATGCTTCCAAATCGGCTTCCGTCGCATGGAAAGAATACGCATCTTTCATTATAAATTCTCTTGCACGCATAACGCCGAAACGAGGACGTATTTCGTCTCTGAATTTGATACCGAACTGATATAACATTATCGGCAACTGTTTATAAGATTTTATAAAACTTCTTGCAAGATCGGTTATTGCTTCCTCGTGAGTAGGAGCAAGAGCAAATTCCGCATTTTTTCTGTCTTTTATTCTAAAAAGTTCTTTACCGTAAACGTTCCATCTTCCCGTCTCTATCCAAAGCTCTTTGGGAAGAAGAAGAGGAAGCTTTACTTCCTGTCCGTCAATGGCTCTCATTTCTTCTTTAATAACCGTCATAACGTTTTCGAGAGTTTTAAGCCCTAAAGGCAACAGCTCAAAAAGTCCGCTGCCGAGTTTTCTTATCATTCCGGAACGAACCATAAGCTTTGCCGAGATATTATCCATATCCGAAGGTGCTTCTTTTAATGTCGGTATAAATGCTTTTGAGTAATACATTTTTCTGCTCCAAATTGTAAAATAAACATATTCATAATATCTTGAATATTATAGCAAATTAAAATTTTCAGAGCAATTTTTTATGGTGTTATGACAGCAAGTATTTGTAATAAACGGCAGGTAAAAGGATGAAATTGTTGAACGGCAACGACAGAACGGCAGATGGGCAGAGGGGCGGATGATTGGAAAATTAGAAATGTATAAAAGATTAAAAGCCGGCAAGACAATACTATAGAAAAAATTTAATTTAATACTTAATTAATTTAATACGCGTACTGATAGTTTGAAGTTGTTTTATATTCTTTTTTCTCATCTTCAATATCATCTATTACATCAAAACTAAGTTTTATATTTAAACCTCTAAATATTTTTTCAAGAGTATCAAAACTTGGATTTGCATTTTCTCTAACCAAAGCATCATAAAGTCCAGTTCTTGACATTCCTATCTTTTTAGCAAATTTTGTTATTCCAAACCATTTAATAGCCCTGAATAAACTATTAAATAAACTTTTTCTATCATGATCTTCTACATATTCTTGCAGACTTAATTTAATGTATAGTCTTATAGATTCCATATCACCATAGAAAAATTTTTTATCAAATTCTTCCTGAGACATTAAATATTTTTTTATTTTTTTAACCATTGTTTTTCCTCTCCTTTTCTTTTTAAACTCCAATATATTTCCATTAATTCTTCGCTTTTATCTATTCCTCTCTGTTGGGCTTGTTTGTCTCCTGCATTCAAGACAACAATTAATTTATCTCCATCTTGAATTACATAAATTCTTAATCCTGCTCCAATATCAAGTCTTAATTCATATAAAGCTTTCTTTAAATGTTTTAATTTCCCGAGGTTTCCTTTTGCTAAATTTTCTAAAGCTTTTATTACTATTAGTCGATATCCTTTATCAAGTTTAGAGAACCATTTAAAATATAAATTTGTGTATGTAAAATAATATATCTCTTTCATTATAACAATATTGTATGATATATCTTACGGTTTGTCAAGAAGAAAATTATAATATATTTTTCTTAGATAATTCTGCAAACATCTGTTGCAGAATTTGATTTTCCTATTATATTAAAAAAAATCTTGTTTTTATTAATGTTTTAAGGTATAATATAGAGAGTTAAAACTTAATATTACTATTTTTGGAGTCCGAGAGGACACACTTTTGTTAAAGCAAAAGGTACCTAAAACCAAAAATGGTCGTTAATAGGAATAAATTATTGAGACTAATTACCTCAATGTTTTTATTCCAAGTATTCTTTGTTCCTTTATGGGAGAAAGAATCACGGCTGTTTGTTTGTGGTGTTTTAGGTACCCATAGATAAATCAGCCGTTATTTTTTTGCTATGGAAAAATGACACTTGGTGTCATCCTGAAGCAGAAAAGACAAAGTCTGCGAAGCTGAAGGAGCTCATCAAACATATTCTTGCCTAAACAAAAGAACTCTCCTTAAGGATAATCCAAAGAACAAAGACAGCTGAGAAGCTGAGAAGGTGATAAGCTGAGAAGTTTAAGGTAAAATTTTGTTTTGCAAAATTTTCTGTTAAAAATATATACCGAAAACTTATCAGCCTATCAGCTAAGAAAAACAAAGTTTTTCGTTCTCAACTTATCAGCTAAACAAACAAAGGAGAAATGCTATGAAAAACCTTGAAAAGCAACAAAAATGTACAATGTATAATGTACAATGTACAACAAACG
>CAJOJJ010000035.1:7513-21495 GCA_905234925.1 uncultured Endomicrobiia bacterium | reverse complement strand
TTTCTGAGCATATCCCCTTCCATAAACTTTTCCATCATAGTCTGGCTTCCCGAGCCTTCAACTCTTGTCAGCGGACATATCATTCTGTCGGCACCGCCGACATCTTTCCAGTTCGTGATCTCATTCCTGTATATCGAACGAATCTGTCCGGACGTCAGAGCATTGACAGGATTGTTTTTATTTACAAGAACTGCCAGTCCGTCAAGACCGACGATAAATTCTTTATAAGTGATACCTTTGCTTTCAGCAAGATTTGTTTCTATTTCTTCTACCTGTCTTGATGCCATGGCAATATCACACGTATTATTTAATAAGGCGGCAAAACCTGTTCCGGTTCCTCCGCCTGTAACACCAATATTGGTAGTATTATTTATATTATTAAATTTTTCTGCCCACACTTGCACCAAATTAACAATGGTATCAGACCCTTTAATCTGCATACCGGATCCCTTGTTACCGTGATGTCCGGAACAAGCCGTTATTATAAATAGTGAAATTATCAGTGCTGTATAAAATTTAGTTTTATTATGCATATAGCGTTAGCTTATAAATTTATAAGTTTATTTAGGTTATTAGTTTGTTTTTGTTGTTCAATTATAAATTGTAATTTATAAATTATAAATTGCCGTCTTGTCGTTGTCATTTATTGTACATTGCACATTGCCGTCTTATATATTCTATTAATTTTTAGAGACTTTTTCAACTGAAAAATTACCTTTAATTTTTTTAGTGTTAAAAATACTAGCAAGAAATGCTCCCGAAATATTATGCCATACGGAAAAAATTGCACCGGGAACAGCCGCCATCGGCATAGATGAAAAAGCTGTATTCGCAAGGCTTGCTGCAAGTCCTGAATTTTGCATACCGATTTCTATTGAAAGAGCTTTTATCTTCTCCTGATTCATTCTCATTATTTTCCCTAAAAAGAAGCCGCAGATATAGCCTAAAATATTGTGTAAAATTACAATCGAAAAAATAATAAAACCTGTAGATAAAATTCTTGCCGCATTGTGAGATACTACGGATGCAATGGTCATACATATACCTGTTATCGAAATAATAGGCAGAATTTCCGTACATTTTTTGGTGAAATTTTTAAAAAATTTATTGATGATAATACCAAGTATTATCGGAACAATAACAACTTTTATAATGGAAATAAACATTGATACAACATCGATATCAATATTTTTGCTAAGTATAAAATATGTAATTGCAGGAGTAAGAAAAGGTGCTAAAAGAGTATTTATACTTGTCATACTTACCGATAAAGCAACATCTCCTTTGGAAAGATATGTTATAACATTACTTGCTGTTCCTCCGGGACAAGTTCCCACCAAAACAACACCAATCATTAAAGCTGTTTCAAGATTAAAAGCTTTGCATAAAATAAAAGCAATTGTCGGCATTATTGTAAATTGTGCAACACAACCGATAATAACATCTTTTGGTCTGATAAAAATCAATTTAAAGTCTTCAAGACGAAGCGTTAATCCCATTCCGAACATAATAATCATAAGAAGATAATTTATCCAAGATAATTTAATCCACATTCCCGATTGAGGAAAAAATAAAGAAACGGCAGCAATTGCAAGAACAATAATTGCCATAAACTTTCCCAAAAAATCATTTATGTTTTTTAATAAATTCATTTTAATCAGAACCTTTCTTTTTTGTTTATAGAAATTAATAATAATCAAGAAAAAACAGCAAGTTATTAAAATAAGTAAAATAAGAACTTGCTGTTTTTTGTTATAAAGATGCTTATAAGAAGAGTTTTCTTAACTCTTCATTTGATTTTGAGCTCAAGTACGCCGGCGGAACATCAAATATCGTCTTTGCCCCAGACAAACCTTCCTTACTCATTTTGTATGCGGCTCTTGCAAATGCCACAAGTACGCAGGTTGTAAATTCCGGGTTGGAATCAAGTTTTATATTATATTCTATAACATGGTTATGGATATTGTTTCCGTAACCTGTTTTGCCTGTTCTGATAACACATCCGCCGTGCGGAAGTCCTGAATGATTTTTTTTCATTTCTTCTGCAGTTATAAAATGAACAGTTGTGTCATAATCTGCAAAATAGTTAGGCATTTCTTTTATTTCTTTTTCTATTCTTGCTTTGTCTGCACCGTCTGCAGCGACAACATGTCTTGTCGTAAGGTTAGGATTTTCGCAATTCTTTACTGCTTTAAGAGATGCTTCTACGGGGATGGTATATTGTCTTGCATCAAGCACACCATCAATTCTTCTTACGGCATCGGAATGTCCCTGACTTACGCCTTTTCCCCAGAAAGTATAGTCTTTTCCGTTGGTTAAAATGGCATTGGCATACATTCTGTTTAAAGAAAAAAGTCCCGGATCCCAACCGATGGAAATTATTCCGATTTTGCCTGCTTCATTTGCTGCTTTATCTACATTTGCAAAATGTTCGGGAATTCTTGCATGCGTATCAAAGCTGTCAACAACGTTAAACATTTTTGCATACTTTGGAGTCTGTTCCGGTAAATCCGTAGCACTGCCCCCGCACAAAATTAAAACATCTATTTTATCTTTCCAGTTTTCTATTTCGGAAACGCTTACTACTTTTGCGTCGGATTTTATTTTTAAATCTTTCGGATTTCTTCTTGTGAAAATCGCAACAAGTTCCATATCGGAATTTTGTTTTACGGCAAGTTCTACACCTTTACCCAAATTACCATAGCCTACAATTCCTAATTTCATAACTGCTCCTTTTATAAATAAGTTCTGTTATTTAAAATACAAAAGACACTTAAAATCAGAAGAGATTTTTGTCTCTTAAATTCTTAAGCGTCTTTGCTAAAGTTCAATATTAATATGCGTTTGATTATATAAAATTAATTGTTTTTTTTCAACTGTTGTTAGAATGTGACCTTATCCTTGACAATAACATCATGTGCAGATCCTTCACTTATCGTTATCTGGCTTACTAATGTAAGCTTGGCTTTTTCCTGAAGCTCTGCAATAGACAAAGCTCCGCAGTTGCACATGGTATGAGTAACTTTCTTTAATGTTATTGAAACTCCGTCGTGCAGATGTCCTGCATAAGGAACATAAGAATCAACACCCTCTTCAAAGCTGAGAGATTTTTTTCCTCCGAGATCGTACCTTTGCCAGTTTCTTGCACGGTTAGAACCTTCCCCCCAATACTCTTTAACATAGTTGCCGTTGACAACCAATTTATTTGAGGGAGACTCATCAAACCTTGCAAAGTATCTGCCGAGCATAACAAAGTCCGCCCCCATAGCCAAAGCTAAAGTAATATGGTAGTCGTGAACTATTCCGCCGTCGGAACATACTGGAATATAAATGCCTGTTTTTTTATAATATTCGTCACGGGCTTTTGCCACTTCTATAGTTGCGGTGGCTTGCCCTCTTCCTATTCCTTTCTGTTCACGGGTAATACAGATAGAACCTCCGCCGATACCTATCTTTATAAAATCCGCACCTGCTTCAGCTAAGAAATTAAAACCTTCGGCATCAACTACATTTCCTGCACCAACTTTAATATCTTTACCGAATTTTTCGTGAATATCTTTAAGAGCTTTTGCCTGCCAGTAAGAATATCCCTCGCTTGAATCAAGAACGAAAACATCAGCACCTGCTTTAATTAATTCCGGAACTCTTTCCATATAATCGCGTGTATTAATGCCCGCACCGACGATATATCTGTGTTTTGAGTCGAGAACTTCAAGAGGATGTGTTTCGTGAGTGGAATAATCTTTTCTGAAAATTAAAGAAACAAGGTTTCCTTTTTTATCAACTACGGGAAGCTGATTAATTTTTTTATCCCAAATAATTTTGTTAGCTTCGCTTAATGTAATACCCTCTTTTCCAGTAACCATATCGGCAAGAGGTGTCATATATTGAGAAACTTTTGAATTTGGTTCACAGTGTGAAATTCTGAAATCTTTTGAGGTGATAATTCCTACCAGTTTTCCGTGTGCTGTTCCGTCTTCGGTAACCGCAACGGTTGAATGTCCGGTTTTTTTACTGAGTTCCATAACTTCTTCCAATGTTTGGTCGGGGCGGACGTTGGAATCTGAAGTAACAAAACCTGCTTTGTAAGATTTTACGCGGGCAATCATTGCTGCCTGATCTTGGATACTTTGACTGCCGTAAATAAAACTTATTCCCCCTTCCATTGCAAGAGCAATTGCCATTTTGTCGTCGGAAACTGCCTGCATAACCGCAGAAACCATAGGAATGTTTATGCTTAACGGAGATTCTTCTCCGGCTTTTTTATTATATTTTACAAGAGGCGTTTTTAGGCTGACATTATCCGGAATACAATTTTCGTCGGAATATCCCGGGACCAAAAGATATTCGTTAAAAGTATGAGACGGTTCTGAAAAATAATATGCCATTTTTCCCCCTTGTTAAACTGCAATTATAAATTTCGGTGTTTTTATTAACCAATAATTATATCATAAAAAAAATCGCTTTGCAATGAAAAAAATGCAAAGCATTTTTCGCTGAAAAGGTGAAGATGTGAAAGGGTGAAAAGTTGGAACGGCAAAAACAAAAAAAATGAAAGTTTGTCAATAAATGTAAGGATAGAAAAAAACTGAAAGATTTGTCAGTGAGACGAAGAATTCCCGAGCTGCAGTGTACGAAAGAGAACACGGTACATAATGCTCGGGAATTTAAAGTCGTAACTAAAATATTTCAGTTTTTTTTGTTAGAATGTAATCTTATATCTTAGCTGTGGTGATGGCTTTCTGTGCCTGATACTTTCCTTTTTTGTCGGCATACGAAGTTTCGCAAATTTCGCTTGCTTGTAAAAATAACAGTTGTCCTATTCCCTCGTTTGCATAAATTTTCACGGGCATGGAACTGATATTGGATATGGCAATGGTGGCATAGCCTTCCCACTCAGGTTCAAACGGAGTAATATTTACCATTATTCCGCAGCGGGCATAAGTAGATTTACCGAAAGCAATTGTAATAATATCTCGAGGAATTCTAAAATATTCAACGGTTTTTGCCAAAACTACCGTCTGCGGCTGAAGAATAATAAAATCGTCAACTTTTACATCTTTGAATAAATTAGGATCTATTTTTTTAGGATCAATAAAAGAACCGTCGGTATTTTGCTGCATTATTTTAAATTCGTTTGAAATACGGAAATCATATCCGTAAGAAGATGTTCCGTAAGAAATGCCTTTTCTTACCTGTTCTGGTTCAAACGGTTCTATCATCTTTTTTTCGACAGCCATTTGTTTTATCCATTTGTCACTTTTTACCATTTTATAACTCCTTTTAAAAGCATTTTGAATATCCGCAGGATTTGCACACTACGCAACCCTCTGCAAATTCCAACATCTCTCCGCATTCGGGACATTGAGGACATGTTCCTTCGGAATTGCCGGAAGCTGTTGGTTTATAAACTTTAGTTTTTTCGGAAGAGGCTGAGCTTGAAACGGCTTTTGCCGACGGTACTGATGAAGTGTTTTCATTAAACAGATTCGGCATTTCTTTTTCTGCAAGATAAGATTCAATAGCTTTTGCAATTGCATCGGGGCAGGAAAGAATTGCTCCGCCCTCGGTTAATGTAGGAGAAGGACATCTGATACCTTTTAACTGCTCTACAATTTTGTGAGGATCAACTCCGGAACGCAGACCGAGAGAAATTAATCTTGCAATAGCTTCAGTTTGGGTAGATATACAACCGCCGGATTTTCCCAATTGAGTAAATACTTCAAAAATGTTCCCCTCTTCATCTTCATTAATTGTTACATACATTTTTCCGCAGCCTGTATGCATTAAAAGGGTCGAACCGATAACTCTTCTAGGTCTTTTCTTTACTACCTTTCCTTTTGATTCCTGTTTGGGTTCAGTCTGAGAAGGTGCTGCTGTTGCCGATGAAGTACTTGAAGAAATTAAAACTTGGTCTTGTCTGGAGCCGTCTCTGTAAACCGTTACACCTTTACAGCCTAATTTATAAGATAAAACATAAGCCTGTTTAACATCTTCTTTTGTTGCGTTATGCGTAAAGTTTACGGTTTTGGACACTGCATTATCGACATATTTCTGGAAAGCTGCCTGCATTTTAATATGGTCTGCTGGCGTAATATCATGTGCGGTAACGAAAACTTTTTTCAATTTTTCGGGAATTTCATCCATGTGTTGGATAGTTCCTTCTTTTGCAATCTTGTCCATTAACTCTTCGGAATAAATTCCCGCATCTTTAACGGCTTTTTCGAAGTATTTGTTTACGATATACATTTCTGCTTTATCAAGGCAGTTTGCTCTCTTGTAAACAAGGCCGAAAAGAGGTTCTACACCGCCTGAAGCATCTGCAATAAGTCCGATGGTTCCCGTCGGAGCAATAGTTGTGGTAGTGGCGTTTCTGATAGGATTTTTATCTTTATAAATACTTTTTGTGAAATTCGGGAAAGCACCTCTCTTAAGTGCCATTTCTTCAGACATTTTATGAGATTTTTCTTCTATAAAAGACATTACTTTTTCAGCTAAGTTTACTGCTTCGTCGGAATTGTAGGCAATACCTAATTCAAAAAGCATATCAGCCCAGCCCATTACGCCAAGACCGATTTTTCTGTTTGATCTGGTAGTTATACCTATTTTTTCAATAGGGTAGTTGTTCATATCGATAACATTGTCGAGGAAGTGAACTGCCAATTTTACCGTTTTTTCAAGTTTCCGCCAGTCAACATCGTTATCTTTAACAAAATGTGATAAGTTTATCGAGCCTAAATTACAGGCTTCATAAGGAAGCAGAGGCTGTTCTCCGCAGGGATTTGTCGATTCTATCATTCCTATTTCAGGCGTGGGATTATAGTCGTTCATTCTGTCGATGAATACTATTCCCGGTTCGCCGTTTTTCCATGCTTGGGTAACAATTTTATCGAAAACTTCTCTTGCGTTAAGTTTGCCTGCAACTTCTTTTGTCCTGGGGTTATAAAGATTATATTCTTTATCTGCTTCGACGGCTTCCATAAATTCTTTTGTCAATGCGACGGAAATGTTGAAATTTGTAAGGTTGGTGGTGATATCTTTACATGTAATAAAATCCATTACATTGGGGTGGTCGATTCTTAACATACCCATATTTGCACCGCGTCTTGTTCCCCCCTGTTTGATAGCTTCCGTTGCCGCATTAAATACCTGCATAAAAGATACCGGTCCGGAAGAAACACCGTTGGTTGATTTTACGGAATCGTTTGACGGTCTTAATCTGGAAAAAGAAAATCCTGTTCCGCCTCCGGATTTATGTATCAATGCCGTATGTTTTAAAGTTTCAAATATTGATTCCATGGAATCTTCTACAGGAAGAACAAAACATGCCGAAAGCTGCTGTAAAGGACGGCCGGCATTCATTAATGTAGGCGAGTTCGGCAAAAAGTCCAAGTTTGCCATCATTGTATAAAATTCTTTTATAACTTCGTCGGTATTTGCCGATTTGTCGTAAATTTTATCTGCCTGAGCTATATTTTCGGCAACTCTGTAAAAAAGATCTCCTGTTTCTTCGCAAGGGTTTCCGTCGTTATCTTTTTTTAAGTATCTTTTCGATAATACTTTTATTGCATTTTCGCTTAAAACAGGCTTAATTTGTTTTTTTAATTCATTTTTTAATTCAGAATTTGACATTTTTACTTCTACCCCCTATAAACTTCAATTTACAATTTTTTCATCTTTTTGTTTTCGTTTTTGTTTCCTTTTTCTTATCGTGTTCTTTTTTTATTTTTTTCAGTTCGTCCATAAAATCGCTAATATCTGCAAATTTGTTATATACCGAAGCAAACCTTATATAGGCTACCGTATCAATATCCAACAATTTTTGTAAAGTTTTCTGCCCTATTACAGCCGACGGAACTTCCATAATATAGTCGCTGACTTCGCTTTCTATTTCTGAAACGATTTTTTCCATAGTCTCTGTTGAGACGGGTCTTTTTACGCAGGCTCTGGCGACTGCTTTCCAGAGTTTTTTTCTGTCGAAAGGTTCTCTTCTGCCGTCGGATTTTATTACCATCATAATAACTTCCTCAGGCTTTTCATATGTAGTATATCTCTTTTTACACTGGTTACATTGTCTTCTTCTTCTTATGGCAGAAGTATGTTCTATAGGTCTGGAATCCAGCACCTGCCCTTCAAAACTTCCGCAAAACGGACATTTCATGGTAATCCCCTGTAAAATTTTATTTATTTTCCACTATATATTGTATATAAAATTAATGATACAACATACCGGTGGAACTTGTCAAGAAAAAATTATGAAATGATTTTTTTTGAAAATAAAAAATGCACTCCGTAAATAAGGAGTGCATTTTTGTTTTCTGAATATGTTTATGCGGCGGATAAGATAGCATGCATTTTCTTAATATCCATATTTTCGCTGAGCATACTGCTGAAGTCTGCTTCCGGCTTTCTTGCGTCATTGAATAATAACAATAACAAACCTTCAAGTACGGCAGCTTTTTCTTCATTACTGATGGCAGAATTATCTTTTATAGAAGACAGCATCGTGATGATAGTATCAATATTACCGTCGGCACCGTTTAAAATATTAATAACTTTAGTAATTTCCGGCTTAATGTTTGTGCCGAAGTTTTCTGCAATAAGCATATCTTGTACATTTTTTGAAGTATCCGTATCGGCAAAACTGATACCTTTAATAAGTCTGTAGTCAAGTAAAGATTGTAATAACAGATTGCCGTATTCTTCTTTGTCAAAAGAAATACCGGCTGCATCAAATCTGTTCAATTCTTCTATTTGGATAATACCTGCAATAAAGCCTTTAAGTTCGTATTTGGAAATATTTTCTTTGAAGTTTGTTGCAAGTATATCATTTATTTCCGCTATATTAAAATCATCCGAAATATACATATCACATAATTTCTTAAGAGCTGCTTCGCTTAATGATAAATTTCTGTCATTAACAAAAGTTCTTCCGTTATTTATTCCCTTCAGGTTTTGTCCTTCCGGAGTAGTTTCAAAAATTGAAGTAATAAATTTTGCTAAGGATAAACCGTTAAATAAAAATCCGTCGGAACTGTCTATAGCTTCAAGTATAGGCAAATCAAAAGAAATCATTGAAACTTTGTTTCTTTCAAAGATATTTGACAGTTTTGCGATGGATACAGATCCGTTTTTATCTGCAGAAATGTTTATTATAACATTTTCGGATTGAAAACTGGCTATCCCGGATTCAATATATTTTGAATCATAATCGAGAACCGTTTTAATACCGTTAATTCCGAATATTTGTGCATAGTCAACAGGAGAAATGTTTGCAGGCATTTTTAATGCCAAAAACGAATCTACATTTTGTTTATTTACAATTTTTGCAAGCTCCGAAAAATTCATTAATATGCCGAAAGTATTTGCAATATCTCCGCTTTCCGACAAATCTATTTGCAGTCCGTCTATACCGCCGTTTTCTTTAAATTGTTGAACTTTATTATCGAAAGTCCTTGTCCATTCGATAATATCTTCAAAAAGCATATTTTTAAGATTAAATTTGTAACTGAACATTACTTTTAAACCGCTTGCATGTGCAGTCTGTAAAATTTCTTTTATTTTGTCAGTTTTATTTTGAAGAACTTTATCATCTACGGATATTATTATCGTAGTTACTCCCTGTTCAACAAGCCTGTTAATATTTTCTCTGCCTAGAGTATCAATTTTATCTGCGGAAATATTTGATGCGACAAGAGATGGTTTTATCTGCATATCTGCAGTTCTTTTCGTTTTTATTTTCTCGCCATTGTCGAATTTTTTTGCCGGAAGCAATTTCTTTTCTATTGCTTCAAAAAATAATTTATATACACTTTTCCCCACTCCTACCGACGTAAACCAATTTTTGGATAAATCTTCCATATCCGTTATATCAATGTCGTTTAAATTTTCGGGTAAATCCAGTATCTTAACTGTACTTTTGGATGTATCGTTTATATAGTTTAGTAATGCGGAAAGGTACGTCAGTTGCGGGAATTTTGTTTCTCCATCTATATTGTCGTATCCGAAAACTTTTAAATTTTTAACGGAATCATCTATTAATCCGTAAGCCAGGTATCTGCCGGCATAAGCAATTCTTGAAGGAGTTTCTTTAATTAATCCGCTTTCTCCGACAAGAACTAAATTTACTTTTATACCTGATGCTGCAAGAGATTCTGCAAGAGATTGTCTTGTATAGTCGTCCGCGTTTGCGACTATAGTGTATTCCGTATTATCTTTAAATAAGAGAGAATATGTTGCTCTTTGAAGAGAGTCAACTGTATTTGTATAGACGGATTTTACCCATTCCGTTGCTGTACGGAAAATGCTTAATTGTTCTTTTTCCGGTTCTTGTTCCTGCCTGCGGGCTTCAAAAATACTCAGTTTAAAGTGCGGTCTTTTAAATTCATAAAGATTCTGTCTAAGGGATTTTAATATTTTCCTTTCTTCGAATGTCAACCGGTGAGTTTCTAACACCATATTAATATCGTCAATAATCTTAGAAACCGTTATTTTAGTTCTTCTGTTATATGTGTTTTTATACGGCATCTTTTCAAAATAATCAACAATTTTATTGATATTTGATTTTAGAACTTTATCATTTGTTTCATCGCCTCTGAAATTATGTCCCTTTAATATTTCTAAAACAGTTAATAATTCAAGTATTCCGGATACGCTGTCTTCAAAATATTTACTGAAAGATTTTTCCGGAAAAGCCGTTAATATATCATAAAAAATAGGGCCGAGATGATATACAAAATTTCCGTCTCTATCTTTCTTTATCAAATCTCTGCGGTTCATATCATCTATATCATTGGGGAAAATATTTATTAAACTGATGATATTTTCTCTTAAATTACCTTTCGCTTTTGATATTTTACGATCAATACTCAGATTATAAGTAATATGTTTTCCGAAATATTCTATACCGAAAATTCCTGCAAAACCGCCTATTATGTATAAAATATTATCCATGTAAAAAAAGAAAGTTTCTTTAAGATAATCGAAAAAAGTCCCGTTAAAAAACTCAAATCCGGTAAAACTAAATATAACAAAAAGAAATGCTAATACTTTTACTGTTAATAAGGAATCGCTAAACATAGCTTCAGTATTATCATATCTTTCGGTAAAACCTACTTTTTCCAGATATTCTTCATTGATTCTTATTCTTTCGTCAATTTCTTCAAGCTTTTTTAAATTTTCAGTATAATCTTTTGTATAACCGATTTGTTCAAAAGTTTCGCTTATTCCTTCGCTGTGCATAGATGTTCTTTCGTATAAATGTCTTGCGGTTGCGTCTAATCTGAGTATATCGGCTTTTGTTGCTTCATCATCTGCAATCCAGTTTAAAGACATTTGTATTCTTTCTCTCTCGCTGACTTGTATTTGATTCCCGTTTTTATCCAAAATAAAATTCCCGTATTCATCTTTCAGCCATTGGTTTTTCTTGTTGTTATAATGCCACAAAACAAAAGTTTCCGGCTTTAACAATATTACCGGAGCAAGAAATATATTTTCCAAAATTCCTGCCGTTATGCTGTAAAATCTGTCTAAAATACCTTTTTTTACATGTAAGTCTTTTTTTGTAAAAAACTTATATATTAATGCAGGTATGAACAAGATTAAATTTAAAATTATGTTTGCCGTTTTTTTTGTCAGCGGCAGAATTAATTTCCCTGTATCTGACGGTATTTCGGGATTAGCTGCCGTTATTTCATCAATATATCCAATAAAAGATTCTTTTAATTTTTGTATATTTTCATCATCTCCTAAACCGTCTACGGCATCTTCAAGATCGGCTAACTGTATGATAATATTTTTATCGATACTTAAATCGGCTTCCGCTCTTTTTTGTTCTCTTATCGTCCGGTGTAATTTTTGTAGTTTAAGGAAAGCATCGACAGTTTTATCTATTTGCTTATCGGTCAATATATCTTTATTTAAGTTTTCTTGAGAAAGTTGTTTCAAACGTACTATTTCGCCGGATATATATTCTATTATTACATCGTCCCCGTCAGGACGAACGTCTTTAATTTCGCCTTTTTGAAAAAGTGATATTATATCACAGAGAGGTCTGTTTGCAAACGTATTGTTTGTTATGTTGTACTGTTCGTCAAAGAAATTTTGAAAAAGTTCTTCGGAATAAGCTGCATTTTCCGTTATATTCGGTGTTATTACAATATAGTTGATATTTTCATCCTGTAATAATTTATCAAAACCGTCCGTATGAAAACCGCCCGTTATAACAATATGAACTTTTTTACCTTGAGAAAGTTCCTCAATTACTTTTTGCTCATGATTTATTTTCGAATTTTTTATTCTGAAGATATTTCCTTTGTCTGCAGGAGTTTTGCCGAATAAATTTTTAATAAATACTCTGTTTCTTTCAATATTATTTTTATAAAAATCTTCAACCAAATTAAAATATTCAGTTATGTTTGTTATATTGTCTATGTCTATATATTTTGCCCACAATGTTTTAAAAGTATCAATATTATTTATAAATTTGTCATACTCTTTTGCCGTCATTTTGTTGGTAAGATAATGAGATAAACTGTCCAAAAAGTTTTTTAAGAAAAATATTTCTTTTTCCTGTTCGGTTTCCGCAAGCTTGTTATTTAATTCTTTAATCAACAAATCTTCTTCATTTGCAAGTTCTATAGTGTTGAATTTTTGATTAAGTAAGAGATATTCAAGAAAGGCATTTGTGTTTTTATATTTGTTTTTGGAAAGAATATCGTACTGCTTTGCCTTTTGAAGCAGTTCAAAATAAAATTCAACTTCCAGTTCTTTTTTTGATGCTTTTTCCGCTAAATTTTTATATTCGTTAAAAGTAAGAGTTTCTTTTAATTCATTCAAAATGCTTTGTATTTCACCGCTTAATTTTTTAGAATCGAAAGCATTTTGTTTTGATACTATTTTCGCAAAAGATATTATGCTCGGATATTTGCTTAAGTTTATATTTGCTTTCTGAGCTTTTTCAAGCAAAAGCTCAACATATTTTTTTGTTTTTATATTTCCCGATTTATAGTTTGAGATTAATTTGTTTAATTTTTTGTTTTGGTTTGAGTAATATATTTTGCTTTTTTCGTCAAAAATACCATTAAGTATCGAGATATAATTCCTTATTTCCGTCTGCTTGTTAAAAATACCTTTTAATTTTTCGAAATTTTGTGTATATAAATTTCTGTCTTCCAGCCCTTTTAACGTTATATCTTCATTCGATTGGACCGCAAAATATTCTCCGCCGGTTAATCTGCCGCTTTTTAACAGATTGTTCAATATTTGCTGTTTTTTTACGGAATCTTTTATATCCGATAACCATTTTGTGTTAATCGTTCCGGATGCTCCCTCAACATAAATATCAAATATACCGAATTTTGAGTTAAGTACGGATAAAATGGAAGCGATATTTCTTTGTGTCTGTTCGTGGGAATGTAAATCTTGTATGTTTATAATAATATCATCGCTGTTTGTATAATAGGCATCGGTAATTCTTCCCAAATTGAAAGGAATTAATTCTTTAGGCATATTTGCTAAAGATATGTTTGTTTGCGGTGTGTTTGGCAGAGGCATTGCAGCATAAACATTTTGTGAACATATTATCGATACGGTAAAACAGAATGCCGTAAATACCGCCGTAACTTTTGTTAAAGAAATTTTTTCTTTAAACATCCTTTTAATTAAATTTATTATTTTCATTGTTTCTCCCCATAAAAAATGTCTTGTTTAAAAATTTTTTAAACAAGACAATATTTTATTATTTTATTGTAAAATTTTATATCATTATCAATATTTCCTCTTGCCAAACAGCAAAAACCGAAAAATATGAATAATAAAACAATTATGTTGTTTATAAAAACGGTATTATCCGATGAATGGAACTTGAAGTTATTTCCCGAGAAAAATATACTTCCGTAAAGTAAATTCATCGATTTGAAAATTTTTAAATCGGATTCGTTGTTTGATTGGACGAAGTCGAAACGATTATTTTTTTTGCTTTG
>CAJOJJ010000035.1:0-7486 GCA_905234925.1 uncultured Endomicrobiia bacterium | reverse complement strand
AATATTTGAGGACTTCAATACTTTACTTATTATTCCGTAAGAAAATTTTGTCATTGAATTATAGTATTCGCATATTGATGTAGATTTATAAAGCGCAGAAAATTCCTGCTTGATTTTGTCATCTGCAGCAAAAGAAAACGTTGCCGCAAGTAACGATAACGCAAGCAGGAAAGAAATTGTTTTATTGTACAATGACGATAAGCAGTTTAAATTAATCATTACAATATAATTATAAACTACTTAATTCAAAAAATCAAGTTAAACTTGAAAAATTTTTGTAAAAACTTTAACTATATATTTTCGGATACACTTTGTAAACTTTTATATGTTACAACAGTTGAAATTGTCACTATCGGTATTGCTATAAACGTACCTACAAACAGCAAAATAACACCTAATATACCTATAAGGAAATTAAGAATCATAAGAATCAAAATATCAATTCTGGCGCCTTTTGTTAATTGTAAAGAATTTACTATTGTATCTTTTATTCCTAAATTCTTGTCAAGCATTACACAGAATATCGGGAAAAATAAAACCATTAAAATTAAAATTGCCAAAGATATTATTAATGCAGTGGCAATATCGGTAGAAACAGATTGTATTAACAGTCCTATTACAGCTACGGCTATGAATATTGTAATTACTTTTTGATTTGTAATTTTTTTAAAATCAAAGAAATTTGAAAAAGAGATATCTTCTCCTTTTATAGATTTCAATATTGCATTTAATACCAAGAAATACATAAACAATTGTAAAAAAACACCTATAAAAGGGATAAGTGACAGCAATCCCATTATTATTGTTACGACAACATACTCCCACCAATTTTTCTTGAACAAATTCCAGGAATCCGAATAAATTTGCTTAAAATTTAAAACCATGTTTTCTCCTTTTTTTATTTTTTAACTTTGTTGTAATACTTTATTAATGAAGCTGTTGAACAGTCATGAATATTTTCTTTTTCCTGTTTAAGTTCAGGAAGTATCACATTTGCCAGTTTTTTGCCAAGTTCCACGCCCCATTGATCGTAACTGTTAACCTGCCAAATTATTCCCTGTACAAAAATTTTATGTTCATACATTGCTATTAACGCACCAAGAGTTTTAGGTGTAAGTTCGTCGAGAAGAATGCTGTTTGTCGGTTTGTTGCCTTCGAAAATTTTATGAGGTGTTAACATCTTTATATCTTCTTCGGATGCACCGCTTGCTTTTAATGCTTCTGTTGCCTGCTCTTTCGTTAAACCGAAAGCGAGAGCTTCAGGCTGTGCAAAGAAATTTGATAACAATTTTTCGTGATGGTCGCCTATTCTTTTGGGTGGATTGACAATTCCTATAAAATCGCACGGAATCATTTTGGTCCCCTGATGGATTAATTGATAGAAAGAATGCTGCCCGTTTGTTCCGGGTTCTCCCCATAAAACCTGCCCCGTCTGATAATTAACTTTTTCCCCGTTTCTGTTGATAGTTTTACCGTTACTTTCCATATCGGACTGTTGCAGAAAAGCCGTAAATCTGTGCAGATATTGGCTGTAAGGTAAAACAGTATAGCTCTGTGCATTAAAGAAATTATTATACCATATGCCGAGTACTGCCATTATAACCGGAATATTTTGTTCTATAGGTGCAGTTTTAAAGTGAACATCCATTTCATAAGCACCTGTTAAAAGTTCTTTAAATTTGTCAAAACCTACGGCACATGCAATAGGCAAACCTATCGCTGACCATAAAGAATATCTTCCGCCGACAAAATTCCAAAATTCAAACATATTGTTTGTATCTATGCCGAATTCCGCAACTTTTTCTTTATTTGTGGAAAGTGCAACGAAATGATTTTTAATTGCGTTTTCACCGAGCTTTTCAACTAACCATTTTCTTGCAGTATTTGCGTTGGTCATTGTTTCCTGAGTAGTAAAAGTTTTAGAAGCTACTATAAATAATGAAGTTTCGGGATCAAGTTTTTTTAATACTTCATAAATGTCCGCACCGTCAACATTTGATACGAAATAAACTGCCGGTCCGTCGGCATAATATTTCAGCGCTTCGCATACCATTCTCGGTCCTAAATCCGAGCCGCCTATACCGATATTAACAACTGCTTTTATTTGCTTGCCTGTAGCACCGAGCCATTTGCCGTTTCTTAAATCGTCAGTAAATTTTTCCATTTTCGCAAGAACGTGTTTTATATCAATCATTACGTCTTTACCGTCAACAAAAACGGATTTGCCGGACATATTTCTTAATGCAGAATGAAGAACTGCTCTTTTTTCCGTCCAGTTAATTTTTTCGCCGGAAAATATTTTATCTGTCCAAGTTTGTAAATCGCTTGCCTTAACTAAATCAAGAAGAAGTTTTTTTGTTTCTTCATCGATAATATTTTTGGAATAATCGAATAGTAATCCGAGCTTTTCAAGCCTGATACTGTATTTGTTAAATCTGTCATTATCTTTAAATAAATCTCTCAAGTGAACAGATTTCATTTTTTTATAGTGTGTTTCTAAGCTTTGCCATTCTTTACTTTCAACCAATCCCATTTTTTTCTCCTTGTTCTGTCCGTCATTGCGAGAGCTTTAGCTCGTGACAATTCATTGTCTTTGTTGTTGCTGACCATCAGACTATCTGAGCATATGACCTTCTGATATTCTAAATTTTCGTTGTCTTATAACGAAAATTTATATCCGACTTTAAAAAATATATCTTTATATGTTATATCATTGTCATTATCTTTTGCTTCATACCTTGACGCATAAAGTTCAACTATATATCTGTCAAATAACTCAAAACCAACGCCTCCTGCGACGTATAGTCCGCCGGAAGAATTTTTGCCGTTATCAATTGTAAACAAAACATTATATCCGCCGTCAATTCTTAAATAAGGCTTATATTCGCCGAAACTTCCAAACGGATATACCATAATACTTATAAAAACAGGCAGCATGGAAAACTGTTTGCTTGTATAGTATTGATCTTGTCCGAATGATTCAGCCATGGCTTTTTTACCCATACCGAGTCTTCTGTTAATTAAATAATCAAATCCAAAACCGAAAACCCAATGTTCGCTTAAAGGAACTCTTGCTTCCGCACCTATATTGTATGCCGTATCAACCTCATAATCACTTCTGAATGTTCCGGGCAAACATATTGAAAGTTTCGGAATAAGGTCTATTGCATAGGAATTACCTGCAACGAAAGTTAATACCAATAAAACTGATAAAAATTTTTTCATATTATAAAATCCTCCATAATGTGTTTAATAATAACTTTAAAATTCTAGCAAATTTTTTTTTATTACGCCACTTTTTTTTATGTTGTTTTGCAAAATTTTCACAACAAACTCTTAACCACTTTCCCCGTTTACCCTTTTATCCTCTTAATGTTTGCTCCTAATTTTCTAAATTTTTTTTCCAATGCTTCGTATCCTCTGTCAAGGTGGTAAATTCTTGAAATTTCGGTTTTTCCTTTTGCACATAATCCCGCAAGAACAAGTGCGGCACCTGCACGCAAATCAGATACCATAACAGGTGCTCCGGATAATTCTTTTACGCCTTGTATATAAACTAGGTTTCCCTCTATTTTTAAGTTTGCACCTAATCTTTGAAGTTCACATACATGCAGAAATCTGTTTTCAAAAACGGTTTCTTCCACAATGGAATTTCCTTTAACCAAACACATTAAAGCCATCCACTGTGCCTGAATATCCGTCGGAAAACCGGGATAAATTTCAGTTCTTATATTTATCGGTTTTAAATCTTTTTTCCATTTTACGATGATTGTATCGTTATTGATTTTTATATCCGAACCTGCTTCAATAAGCTTATCAATTACAATTTGTAAATGCTCAGGAATTACTCCCGTAAGAATTATTTCGCCTTTTGTCATTAACGCCGCTATCATATAAGTGGCAGCTTCAATTCTGTCGGCAATAACATTATGTGTAAATCCGTGAAGTTTTTCTACACCTTCAACCGTTATTATTTTTGTTCCGGCACCCGAAATTTTTGCTCCCATTTTTATCAATACATCTGCCAAATCTTGAATTTCGGGTTCTTTGGCTGCATTAATTATTCTTGTAGTTCCTTTTGCTAAAACACTTGCCAAAAGCACATTCTCGGTTGCTCCTACGCTTGCAAAACGAAACTCAATATCAGCACCTTTCAATCTGCCGTCGATGGTAACATTGATGTATCCCTCTTTCAGTTCGATTTTTGCTCCCATTTTTTTGAATGCATCAAGATGTATATCAATAGGTCTTGCTCCTATGGAACATCCGCCAGGTAAAGAAACATTTACTTTTCCCAGCCTTGCAATAAGCGGTCCCATAACAAGTACGCTTGCACGCATTTTTCTAACCAAATCATAAGGTGCAATATGGTTAAGTTTTGAAGATTTTTCGCAATTTACAATATTTGCTTTTCTTGTTGTTTTTTTCCCGATAAAGTTTAAAAAATCTACCGTAGTTTTTATGTCTGCCAATACCGGAACATTTTTTATCTTACATTCGTCGTCGGTAAGCAATGTTGCAAAAAGTATCGGAAGTGATGAGTTTTTAGAGCCGGAAACTTTTATGGTTCCGGACAGTTTATTTCCGCCTTTAATGATTATTTTATCCATTATATTCCTCTTATAAAGAGAATTCTATCCAAACCGGAATAGTCTTTTATTATTTCCGTTTTGCCGAAATCTTTGAATAAACTTTCAATTTCTTTTGATAAGTTAGCGTTTAATTCCAACAAAATTATACCATCGTTATTCAAATAGTTTTTTGCCTGCGCTGCAATAAATTTATAAAAATATAGTCCGTTGTCATCGGCAGTAAGTGCAAGTTTAGGTTCAAAATATAATTCTTTTTCTAATTTTTTATATTCTTCTTCTGTCACATACGGCGGATTAGATAATATTATATCAAATTTTTTTTCAATATTGTTAAAAATATCGCTCTGTATAAAATTTGTTCTGCTATTTACTTCGTTAAGTTCTGCATTTTCTTTTGCGATGTTTAATGCATGTTCGCTGATATCGGATGCAGTAACAAAAATATCTTTATTATATTTTGCAACGGATACGGCTATACATCCAGAACCTGTACATAAATCAAGAACTTTTTTACAATTGTTTTTTTTTATAAAATTATTTGCTGTTTCAACTAGGATTTCCGTTTCTTGTCTTGGAATAAGAACATCGGGAGATACTTTAAACTTTAATCCCATAAATTCGGTACAGCCGGTTATATAGCTTACCGGTTCGCCGGTTGTTCTTCTTTTAATATATTTTTGAAATAAATTATATTGTTCATTTGTAATGATGCTATTTCTTCTCGTAGGAAGAATTTTTCTTTCCATATTTAAAACATCACATAACAGAACTTCAGCATCAAGTTTAGCTTCCGTTATATTATGTGATGTTAAAAATTCTTCCGCCTCTTTTAAAATTATAAAAACATTTTTCATCTTTTCGTCGTTCAATTATAAATTATAAAATATAAATTATAAATTAAAAGCTGGCTTGTTTTAGCTTTTCTTCATTTTCACAGGAAATTAATTTCTCTATAAGTT
Source organism: uncultured Endomicrobiia bacterium (assembly GCA_905234925.1). Lineage (GTDB taxonomy): Bacteria > Elusimicrobiota > Endomicrobiia > Endomicrobiales > Endomicrobiaceae > Ruminimicrobiellum. Next base: position 1,935 of record CAJOJJ010000035.1, on the reverse strand, counting down.
CCGTCAAATCCCCGTCCATAACTTCCGTAATATTATAAACGCTGAAACCTATTCTGTGGTCGGTAATTCTGTTCTGAGGAAAATTATATGTTCTTATTTTTTCCGATCTGTCTCCGGAGCCTACCTGCTGTTTTCTGTCTCCGGAAATTTTCTTTTCCTGTTCAAGCATTTTTTCTTCATAAAGTTTTGCCCTTAAAACTTTCATGGCTTTAGCTTTATTTTTTATTTGGCTTCTTTCATCCTGGCAGGAAACTACCAGTCCCGTCGGGAGATAAGTTATTCTTATTGCGGAATCTGTTTTGTTAACGTGCTGTCCGCCTGCCCCGCTGGATCTGTAAGTATCTATTCTTAAATCTTCGGGTTTTATTTCTATATCTACTTCTTCAGCTTCGGGAAGAACTGCTACCGTTATTGCCGAAGTATGAACTCTGCCTGATGCTTCCGTTTCGGGAACTCTCTGTACCCTGTGAGTTCCTCTTTCAAATTTAAAATATTTCCAAACTTTATTTCCCGATACGGAAAAAACAACTTCCTTATATCCGCCAAGTCCTGTAGGGTTAGAATCTATAATTTCCTGCTTCCAACCGTTTCTTTCAATAAATCTTGAATAAGCTCTGAACAAATCCCCTGCAAAAAGGGCAGCTTCTTCCCCACCCGTACCTGCTCTGATTTCCACGATAATATCTCTGTCCTCGTGAGGATCGGGCGGAATAAGCATAAGCCTTATTTCGTTTTCCATATTCTGCTGTTTTGTAACCGATTCATCATATTCCGCAAAAGCCATTTCTCTCATTTCTTTGTCGTCGGAATTTTTCAATTCTTCAAGACCTTTTATGTCATCAAGAAGTTTAAAATATTCTTTCGATTTTTCCATTATAGGCGACAAATAGGAATGTTCTTTTGATAAATTTCTGTATTCTTCCTGATTGGCAATAATATTGCTGTCTCCGAGTTTCTGCTCTATTTCAGCAAACTTTTTAGTAATTTCTTCAAGTTTTTCTTTCATTTTTTTTACCTTGCAAAAAAATATGACAGGAGATCATATTTTTTTAATGATAGTCCTGTCAATATTTAAAAATGTTATCTATTTTTCTTTTTTAGCTTCTTTTGAGGCATCTTTTTTAGCTTTAACTTCTTTCTTTGCTCTCTTCGGAGTAGATGTCAAAAGTTTGGAAACTTTTTTCGGTGTAGAAACTTTCTTTTCTTTTTTCTTTCTTACAACCGTTTTTCCTTCGGTAGCAATAAATCTCTTTTGGAACTTTTCTACTCTTCCTGCAGAGTCTATAAGTTTCTGCTTACCTGTGAAGAACGGATGGCAGTTAGAACAAATTTCCAATTTTATTACCGGCTTTGTTGACCTTGTTTTAAATGTATAACCGCAAGCGCAAGTTACCGTTGATTCTACATATTTAGGGTGGATTCCTTCTTTCATTTTCTTTTAACTCCTGTTTTAATAGTGATTTTATCCGTGTATTATGCAATTTTTTAAACAATTTGTCAACAAGAAAATCACTATAGTGGCGAATGTTAATAAGAAGAATATTTTGAAAAAATAATGTTTTACTTTTTTATCAAATGAAAATTTGCTATAATTACAAAACGAAGTTTTTTAGGAGGCAAAATGAGTTTATTTGCGGAAAACAAAAAACAATATTTGTTTGTTATGGTTACGGAACTGACAGTACTGTCGTGTATTTACTGGCTGTTTTTTAATTTTAAATTTTCTTCGTTTATAGTATATGTTTTAGCAGTAGTATTTTATGTTACAATGTATAGAATTTGGTTGAAGATTTTCGAAAAGAAAGAACATTTATTATTTCGTTTTATGGAAAGATTTTTTGTGATAGGAATGATATTATTATCTTTTATTCTTGCCGTTAATGCTTATATGAATCCGATGATATCTCCAGTGATGCTTTACATTTATTCAACAAT
>CAJOJJ010000034.1 GCA_905234925.1 uncultured Endomicrobiia bacterium | reverse complement strand
TATTCGTTTGCCGGCAACGATATAATCAATGAGATTTTTTATATTCTGCGAAGAAAATATTGAATTATTAAAATCCACTATTGCCTGACAACTTCTGTAATTTACGGTAAGAGCAAATTTTTGGGGAGAATAATTCGCAAATTCAATTAAAGGCAAATCAAATATTTGGAAATCGCTGCCTCTAAACCCGTAAACAGCCTGTTTCTTATCCCCCACATAGAAAAACGAGCCGTTTTGAGAAAGATTTTCCTCGACGATAAGTTTTAATGTTTCCCATTGAACGGTATTCGTATCCTGAAACTCGTCAACAAGAAAATCCTTAAAATTATTCGACAGTCTGTAATAAATTTCAGGAAGCAAATCGCTTTGAAATATATTTGCAATTTTTCTGTTTATATCCTGCAAAAACAAAACTGAATCTTTTTGAGATCTTTTGTCAAATTCATCAACAACACAATTAAATATCTGCAGATAAGTATCATAATAACGAAATGCCCTGTATTCAAAAAAATCTTTCATCACTTTTATCGTTTCCGCAAAAAGTTCATTTAATTTTTCGCTTTTCGGATTTTTCCCGGTATAAGGCGGTTCTTCTTTTTGAAAATAAGAAGATATGTTTTCTGCCGGCTGAAACAAATAATTATTATTTGTTTTTGTTTTCTCTACCGCAGATTTAAACCGTTTATCAAGACCGTCAAATTCTTTTATTTTTGACATCTCACCGCAAAGTTCATTAAACTTGGCTGCAAGTATTTTAAGAACTTTCAGATACCTGCTTCTGTCATCAAACAAAAATTTTTGTTTTGGAATTTCCTTACTGTAAAATTCCTTAAATTTTGTCGATATAAAATCTTTTATATTCCAATTTGCCGGGCTGTCCACAATAAATTGTTCAAAGAAATAATTCAACAGCATTTCCACATCTTTACTTATTAAAACTTCATTAAGAAAAGAATCTATTGCATAGTCTATATATTCGTCGTAAGAATCAAGAATTTTATAATTAGGCGATATACCAAGTTTCAACGCACAGGCTTTTATTATAAGATTAATAAAGCTGTCCGTCGTTCTGACGTTAAACTTATCGTAATTAAGTATCAAAACATTTATTGCTGTAACGGCATTTTGTGAAATTTTATTTTTGGAAAGTTTTATGTCGTCGGTCAAATTTTTGGTATCATAATTTAAAGCTATCTTTTTCAAACTGTCTATTATCCTTTCTTTCATTTCGACGGTAGCTTTATTTGTAAATGTCAATGCAAGAATATTTTGTAAAGGAACAGCATCCTGCTTATCCGTATTGAAATTAAGCAGAAGCGACAAATAACGTTTTGTTAAATTATGAGTTTTTCCCGACCCGGCAGAAGCCTCTAATGCGATAAATTTGGTATTCATTTAATAGCCTTCTCTGGCAAGTTCTCTGTTAATATCGCGTTTTTTCAAGTCTTCTTTTTTATCGTAAGTAGTTTTACCTTTGGCAAGACCTATGAGGGCTTTTATTTTTCCGTATTTGGAAACATATATTTCCAAAGGAACAACGGTTAAACCTTTTTCTCTCGATTTGGAATAGATTTTATTGATTTCATTTTTATGCAGAAGAAGTTTTCTTAATCTTTTTGTCTGATAATCCTGTATATGCGAAGATATCTGCACATAAGGAGCGATGTAAACATTTTCAAGAAAAGCTTCGTTATTATTGAAACGAACAAGAGAATCAACAAGACTTACATTATGTGCTCTTAAAGATTTTACTTCATATCCGGAAAGAACAATACCTGCTTCATACTCTTCAAGAATATGATAGTTATGAAATGCTTTCCTGTTTGAAACTAAAATCTGTTTCTCTTTGTTTTTTTTGTTCATGCCGTTCAATTATAAATTGTAAATTGTCGTTTATCCTAAGTATTCTCTCAACGATTTGCATCTGCTGGGATGTCTTAACTTCCTTATGGCTTTAGCTTCAATCTGTCTTACTCTTTCTCTGGTAACACCGAACTTTTTACCTACCTCTTCAAGCGTTGAAGGATAACCTATACCTATACCGTATCTTAATCTTATAATTTCAGCTTCCCTCTGGGTTAAACTGTTAAGAACTTTTTCCAGTTCTATCTGCAGTCTGTATTGGTTGGTTTTATTTATAGGATTAGGACTGTTTTTATCTTCTATAAAATCTTCCAATTTCGAATCTTCCTCTTCACCTACGGGCGTCGCTAACGAAACCGGCTCTTGCATCATTTTCAATATCTTTCTTACTCTGTCCGTAGACATTCTCAATACTTTTGCATATTCCTGTATGGTTGGTTCTTTACCTTTTTCCTGCTGGTATTTTTTCTTAATTTTAGTAAGTTTGGATATAAGTTCTTTCATATGAACGGGAATTCTGATGGTTCTTGCCTGATCCGCAATAGCTCTGTTTATGGACTGTCTTATCCACCACGTTGCATAAGTGGAAAATTTAAAACCTCTCTTCCATTCGAATTTTTCAACAGCTTTCGATAAACCTAAATTACCCTCTTGAATCAAATCCGCAAGTTCCAAATTGCTGACACCGACATGCTTTTTAGCAATAGAAACTACAAGTCTGAAGTTCGCTTCTATAAGTTTCATTTTATCTCTATGGATAATTTCCTCAAGCTCTCTTATTTTTCTGTCGGTTTCAACCAAGTCTTTAGGAGAGATTGAAAAGCCCTCTTTAATTTGGCTCTGCTTTGAAACAAGATTCTGAATATATTCTATATTTTCTGCCATATTTACGGCAACAAATCCGCCTGACATTTTCTTAAACTGTGCGGAAGAAATTTTACCCGTAAAGAACTGTCTGTACAAAGCCTGCAGTTTGGGAATAGGCATTCTGTACTTTCTTTCCATTCTGGCAAGCTCGGAATTTATTTCATTTAATCTGTTTGCGGTAGTTTTTATTTTATTGATAAGTCTCTTGATTTTTTCCTGATTAAGATTAAGCCCGACTATAAGAGAAATTATTTCGCTTCTTATTTTAGCTTTCTTCTCTTCAAGTTTTATTTTTTCCGTTCCGGAAATTTTCTTTCCCTGTTCCTGCTCTTCTATTTTATTGATATTTTTTTCAAGCTGGGCAATTTTCTTAACAGTCTCTTTAACTTTCAATTTCATATTTTTCAACTGAGCGGAAGATTTTCTTCCTCTGGGCATAAGCTCCTTAGGCGTCATTTCTTCCTGTTCAATAAGAGTATCCCAGTTTTTAATTTCTTTTATTATAAGAGGAGATTCCAAAACAATGTGAGTAAGTTTTCTCTCGTTATCTTTGACATTTTTCGCAAGTTCAACTTCAACTTTTCTCTCCAAAAGAGGAACTTTCGCCATTTCGGTAAGATACATTCTGACGGGATTTATATCCTCATCTTCGCTACTTCTTACAACGATATCTGCAGTCTCGGCGGAAGCCTGTTTTTCGTCCGTGCTTGAAGTTGCTATATTTGAGTTTTTATCGACTATTTTTATGCCAAGTTCGGCAAGTCTGATAAAAAGATTATCTATTTTATCCGAAGATAAATCTCTCTCCGCTACTTTCTTATTTATTTCCTCATAGGTCAAATATCCGTGCTTCTTGCCTATAGAAACCAACTCTTTAACAAATTCATTTTTTGCCATTACTTTTTCCCTGAGCCTTTTATCTGCGAAGTAAGCTGAAGGTACCTTTTTATTTTTTCAGGCTCGTTTTTAATTTTACCCTCAGTCATGAGCAGCACTTCTTTTTCCAGAAGTTTTCTTTCTTTTTTTAATCTTTCCGTCTCAATATCTTTGCATAAAATATTAAATATTTCATACACTCTGACGGTGTCGTCTTCAGAATTTCCGTCTTTGGAATTCTTTTCCTGTTCGGATACAATAGCCAGTTTGGAAAACCACTCTTCCCGGTTCTTATCTTTTATTTTAGACAGGATCTGTGCTATGGAAATATTTTCATTTTCCGTAAGCATATTGTATACTTCAACGCAATTTCTTTCGGTAAAGAAATCTTTCTTCAATTTTCTTACATATTCTCTGTTTTCGGAATCAAGCAAAAACTTTAAAAGTTTTTCTTCAAGAGAAGATTTTACCTTTATATTATTTGTTTCGGCAAAATCTCCGGCAGACACATCCGTTTTAAAAACGGTTTTCTTCTGAAATTCCTGCCAAAGAATATCTTCGTCTATATTAAGTTGTTGCGCAACATAATTAACGTAATCACGCTGCACTATTAAATTTTTATTTTTAGCGATAAAATCCAAAAGTATCGAAACTACTCTTGCCTTATCTTGAGCTGTTTTGACGGAAAATTTTTCAAAAATTCTATCGGTAAAAAACTCTATGGGATTTTTCGCATTTTTATCTACAATTTTAAAAAATGCATCTTTGCCGTGTGCCAATAAATATTCGTCGGGATCGACACCTTCGGGAAGCGAAGATGTTCTGACCGAAACTCCTGCTTCGGCACAAATTTCCAAAGCTCTCTGTGTGGCAGTACGCCCGGCATCGTCGGGATCGAATAACAAAGTTACGGTTTCGGCATATCTGTTAATCAGTTTTGCCTGCTGTACGGTAAATGCTGTCCCTAAAGGAGCGACCGCCCCCGACACTCCATACTGCTGAGACATAACCGCATCCATATACCCCTCAACGACCGTAATCGATTTTTCTCTTCTCAGTTCGGGCAAGGTCTGATAAAGTCCGTAAAGATTCGATGATTTTGAATAAACAATAGTTTCCGGGGTATTCAAATATTTTGCTTTACTGTCGGCAAGAGTTCTTCCGCCGAAAGCAACGACTCTTCCCTGAATATCAAGTATCGGAAAAACAAGCCTTTCCGACATATACTCAAAAATGTTTCCGTAATCGTTTTTTGTAAAAAGGCCTGCTTTGGCAAGCATTTCAAATGTATAACCTTTTTTTCTTGCAGCATCAAACAATTTATTTTTAGGAGCATAACCTATCATAAATTTTCGTATCGTATCATCTGTCATACCTCTTTTTTTTGCATATTCACGTACAAAAGAAGCTGACTTCAATTCCAAAAAACATCTGTTATAAAATTTTGCAGTCATTTCGAGCAGTTCAAAAATCTTAGTCTTTTCCGATACGGTATATCTGTCTTTCTCCGAATAGCTTTCGTTTATCTGAATACTATACCTTTCCGCAAGCTTTCTGACGCTTTCCGGCCAAGAAATATTTTCAATGAGCATTACAAACTTAAAGACATCCCCTGCGGCACCACAGCCGAAACATCTGAATATTCCTTTCTCGGGGCTGACCATAAACGAAGGAGTTTTCTCCGTATGGAAAGGACAACAGCATCTAAAGTTTCTTCCCGCTTTTTTCAAGTCGGGAACATAATCACTTATAATTGAAACGATATCGGCAGCAGCCCTTACCTGTTCTATTGCTTGTTCGGGGATAGCCATTGTTTTATTATCTTCTAAATCTTCTGAAACCTGATGCTTCTATAAATTCAAGCCGGCCATATTTCTTTTCAAGTCCGTCGAGCATTAAGTTTACACCTAAATTATCCGACGAAATATGCCCTGCTATTATTACATTTATTTTATATTTTTCAACTTCTTTATAATGTCTTTCACTCATATGCATACCGATAATAGTGCCAACGCCTGCAGAAGCCAACTTTTCAATTATTGCTGTAGGTCCTTCTGTTCCGCCCGTCATATCGACAAAAATTTTACCGCATTTAGATTTATCACAGCCGTTAAGAATAAACGGACCGTTGCCGAAAGTTTTTGCATACTGATACTCAGGCATTGTATCTAAAAATTTTACTATATCTTTCAAATATCTCGGTTTTGCGGCTTCAATATTTTTCTGTAAAAATGTTGCAACGTGGTTATCTGCGACGGTATGTGCAGTCATAAGAGGAATATTTAAAAGTTTTGCCGCATCGTAAACTCTCTGATGGTTTGAACCGGCAACGCTTCTGCCGACTTCGTTCATTCTTGAGTCGATATACTTTTCTGAAATATTGATTGGAACGCCCTGTCCCTCTATAATTTCAGCCTGCATACCTATAACCTGATGAAAAGTGGAATACGCCTTTCCTTCAGGATGATGTGCCAATACCATATCGATTTTTTTGCCGTTAAGCTTTAATTGATTGGCAAGCAACAATTCGGGCGTTTCTATATCGATACCAACCATAACGTTTTTTATTTCTTCATCGCCGTTTCCGAAAATAATCCTGGAATCCTGATAAGGATTAGTTAATGTATCGGTATCAAAATATTTCTTTTTGTCGTCGGAAAGTTCGTCATAATCCTGTTTGGCTTCTTTTAATATCTGTTCAACTTCTTTTTTGCCTCTCGGATCATTTTCTATTCCTGCCTGAACGAAAAAATCGTGCATCTGTTTTAAATTCATATTACCGCCTCTCTTAACGCAAAATGCAACAAAGGGGAGACATTCTAAACTTACGAATATTCCCCCTTTATTTGTTAATTTACAAAAATTTTATTACTATCTTGACCAATTGTCCTTCATTTGTTTCCTGCGAATTTTTCTCTTTGCTTCGGCAAGTTTTTCTTTCTTTATAACACTGGGAGATTTATAGAATTCTCTCTTTTTTATCTCCTGCATTATGCCGTTTCTTTCGCATTCTCTTTTGAATCTTCTGATAGCATCTTCAATAGATTCGCCATCTCTTACCTTAACACTGACCATGGAACTTTTTCCACCACCTTGTTTTTTTATTCTTTATAGCGACCGCACATTTTGGACTATGCCATTGCATTTGGCTCCCTTATGTGCCAACCGCTTACGCTTTCTTTTTTGCAAACCGCACTCGTCAAATGCTTCGGCTCGTCTCAAACTTTGCGGTCTTAAAATTGCTTCGCAATTTTTAACCGGGAGGCCAGCCGAACGTTCTGCCGCCAAGCAAATGATAATGCAAATGAGCAACAGTTTGTCCGCCGTCTATACCGCAGTTATTTACAACACGGTATCCGTCGGGAAGATTATTCTCTTTTGCCAGTTTGCCGGCAACCCACTGAATATGCCCCAATAAAGCAACGTCTTCCTGATTTATATCATCAAGACTTTTAATATGTTTCTTAGGAATTATCAAAACATGGACAGGCGCTTGCGGATTTAAATCTCCGAAAGCCAAAACTTTATCGTCTTCATACACTTTTTTCGAGGGTATTTCACCTGAAACTATTTTACAGAAAATACATTCTGCCATAAGCTAAACCCCATCGTTTATTGAAATTATCAATAATTATATATTTTTTGTTAAAAAATTGCAAGAATTTTCATTTATAACCGCTATTTTTTTTCTTCTTTCCAACCGCCGCCAAGAACCTTGCAAATATTTACTACGGCATCCAGTTGGTTCTGTTTTGCATAAACCAAATACTGTTCGGCATTCAATAAAGATCTTTCCACATCCAAAACATCCAGCAGTTCCGTAAGCCCTGCCTTTTCTCTTTTCACAGCCAATTCATAACTTCTGCGCAAAGCCAAAACTTCTTTCTGTCTGGCATTTAAAATTTCTTCGCCAAGAGAATAATTATTTATTGCATTCAATACTTCTTTAAATGCAGTTTGAATTGTTTTGTTGTATAAAGCTAATGCTTGCTCATACCGTGCTTTTTGTGCCTTATAAGTTTTCACGGTTTTCCCGCCGGAGAAAATTTCCCAAGTTATTTCTCCCGAATAAGACCAAGTGTCATTACCGTCTCTAAACAAATCTTCCAACTCATAGCTTGCATATCCGGCATCTCCCGTTAAATAAATGGATGGGAAAAAATATGCTTTTGCGGCACCTATTTTTGCATTATAAGATTTAAGAGTATATTCTGCAGCTTTTATATCCGGTCTTCTTGAAATTAAATCCGACGGAACAGAAGTAGGAACTTTCGGTATTTCCGTTAAATCGTTTATTTTGTTACCTTTATCCAAATTATCTTCAATCAAACTTTTAGGACTTCTTCCAATTAAAACACTTAATGCTAGTTCCGAACGTTTTAATGACTGTTCAGTAACATAAACTTGTGCTCTTACGGATTCCATTTCCGATTCAACTCTTCGCAAATCAAACTCATTTATAACACCTTTTTTAAATTTTTTACCGTAAACCCTATAACTTTCTTCTCTTGATTTTAAAGTGGTTTTGGTAATTTCCAATTCGGCATCATAAGCCATATACTGAAAATATGCTTCCGCCACCGTTGCAGTTAAACTGAGCCTTACGGCATCATAGTCGGCTTGCGAAGATAAGAAATCCGCTTTTGAAGATTCGCTTGATTTCCAATATTTTCCCCACAAATCTATTTCATAAGAAGCGGAAACACCTGCAAAAAATCTTCCCGAATCGGTGCCAAAATCATAGTGCATATTTCTATTAGACTTTGAATCTGCAACTCTTCCGTACAAACTTATTGTAGGAAAAAGATTTGATCTGCTGACACCAAGATTTGCTTTAGCTTCCTTAATCTTTGCCATGGCGGATTTCAAATCATAATTATATTTCAGAGCTTCTTCTTCAAACTCATTTAAAACATCGTCTTCAAAAATTGTCCACCAACGGGCATTATCAACAACAGCAAATTCCGCTGCATTTTTTTCTGATATTTTTGTCGAATTTTCTTCAGGCAAATCAATTTCAGGTTTAAAATTTTTACCGGCACATGCAGGCAGTAAAAATACGGATAGCAACAAAGGAACTATTATTTTTTTCATTTTGTTACCTCTTCAATTTTAGGTTTTGAACCGAATTTATCACTTATTTTTGATATCAACACAAAAAATAACGGTATAAATAAAGGAACAAAAATTGTTGCCGATAACATACCTACAACAACGGCAGTTCCTATGGAATGTCTGCTTGCCGCACCAGCACCTGAACTTATTGCCAACGGAACACAGCCTAAAATAAACGCCAGTGAAGTCATAACTACAGGTCTAAACCTCATCTTTGCGGCAGTAACGGCAGCTTCCATTAAAGACTTTCCCTGCTCTCTCAGCAACATAGCAAACTCGACAATCAAAATAGCATTTTTAGCAGATAATCCTATAAGCGTAATAAGTGCTATTTGAAAATATACATCATTATAAATACCTCTGCAATATACACCCAATAATGCACCGAATATCGCAAACGGAACTCCGCATATAACGGCAAACGGTAAACTCCACCTTTCATATTGTGCGGAAAGAATTAAAAATACCAATAATAATCCAAGCAATAATGCAGTTGTTGACGATGACGAAACAAGTTTTTGCTGATAAGCTGTTCCTGTCCAAGCAAAAGAGAAACCCGTTCCCAAAACTTCTTTTGCAGTTTCTTCCACCGCCTGCATTGCTTGTCCCGAACTGTATCCGGGGGCAGGATTGGTTAAAATCTTTGCTGCGGGAAATATATTAAATCTTTCAACGGTATCGGTTCCCGTTGTTTGCGTTAATGATACAACAGAATCTAACGATACCATTTCTCCTGTTTGAGATTTTACGTATATATTGGAAATATCACTTGCCTGTGAACGAAAATTACCTTTAGCCTGCATCATAACTTTAAAACTTCTGCCCAATTTATTGAAATCGTTTATATAGGCTGTTCCGAATGTTCCCTGTATTGTAGCATAAAGATTATCCAAAGATATGCCCATAGCTTTTGCTTTTACTTCATCCACTTCCAACTTAAGCTGTGGAGTAGAAGCATTAAATGTTGATGTTGTACCGGAAACTTCTTTTCTTTCGTTAAGTGCAATTACAAATTCATATACTTTATTTTCCAACTCTTTGGATGAGGCATCACACTTGTTTTGAATATATCCTTCAATACCGCCGGTTGTTGACATACCCAAAATTGCAGGCGGATTAAACATCACGGCATAACCTTCCGCAATACTTGAAGAAAGCTGTGCGGAAAGATTCATCACCAAACTCATTGCGGAGTCGGATTTGTTAGGTCTGTCTTTCCATTCTTTTAACATTATGAAAAATGCGGCTGCATTACTTTTGGATGTAGAGCTTAACATATCATAACCCGCAAAAGATAATTCTTGAACTATGTTGCTGTGTCCCAACAATATTTCTTCCGCTTTTTTGGTTGCAACTATCGTATTATTTAATGACGATGCCTGATCCAATATCAAGACACCCATAATAACACCTTGATCTTCGTCCGGAACCAAAGTTGACGGAACTCGTTTAAATAAGAATATTGTTCCCGCAATAATTAACGCAAGAACAAAAAATGATATAAATTTTTTGTTAAGGAAAATATTTACCAGTTTTACATAAAAATTTGTAGTCATTGCAAATGTTTTATCAAACCATTTGAAGAAAAAGTCTAAAAATCCTGCAGAAGGTTTTTCTTTTAAAAGAAGAACACAAAGTGCAGGCGTTAACGTTAATGCTACAAGACCGGACAACACAACGGATACGGCAATCGTTATTGCAAACTGTTGATACATTATACCGGTAAAACCGCCCATAAATGCTACAGGAATAAATACTGCACATAATACCAAAACAATAGCAATTACGGGCCCCGTAACTTCACTCATAGCTTTTATCGTTGCTTCTCTGACGGGAAGTTTTTCTTCTTCCATAATTCTTTCAACGTTTTCTATAACAACAATTGCATCGTCTACCACTATACCGATAGCAAGAACTACACCGAATAATGTTAACGTGTTAATTGAAAATCCTAATGCCAACATACCCGCAAATGCACCTACAATGGATACGGGAACTGCCAAACACGGGATAACCGTTGTTCTCCAATTTTTCAAGAAAACAAAAACTACCAAAAACACCAAAACCATAGCTTCCAACAATGTATGTATAACTTCTTCTATGGATGCACTGATAACTTTTGTGGTGTCATAAGGTATTGAATAGTCCATACCTCTGGGAAAATTTTTCTTTGCTTCTTTCAATTTTTCATCAACGGCCTGTGAAACTTTAACGGCGTTGGCTCCCGGAGACAAATAAATAGCAAGCGGTATGGCAGGATGATTATTGTTTGTTGCGGACAAGTCATAAGTTTGTGCACCAAGCTCAACATCGGCAACATCTTTAAGCCTTAACGTGCTGCCATCGGGATTTGCTCTTAAAATAATGTTTTCAAACTCTTTTGCTGTTTTTAATCTTCCCGGAGCAACTATGGAATATGTCCTGTCTACTCCGTTAGGTGCAGGAAACTGTCCTACTTTACCTGCAGCTCTTTGAGCATTTTGTTCGGATACTGCCGACATAATATCGTAAGTAGTAAGACCTAATTTGTACATAATATCCGGCTTAATCCATATTCTCATTGAATAATTGTTTGATGTTAAAACATTGGCATCACCGACACCGTTTATTCTTTTTAAATCATCAACAATGTTTATTATGGCATAGTTTCCCATGTATGTTGCATCCAACGAGTCGTCCGGTGAAAATATTGAATATATTTTTAAAATACTTGTAGATTTTTTTTCTACGGTAACTCCGTATCTTCTAACATCTTCAGGTAAACTTGACTGTGCAATCTGAACTTTGTTGTTAACGTCTATAAGAGCTTTATCCGAATCCGAGCCGACTTGGAAAGATATCGTTAAGTTCATATCCCCGTTGGATGTGGACTGCGATTCCATATACATCATATTTTCTACACCGTTTATTTGTTGTTCCAACGGTGCAGCAACCGTTTCGGAAACAACATCGGCACTTGCTCCGGGATATGATGCCGTAACGGAAACAGTAGGCGGCGTAAGTTCCGGATATTGTGCAATAGGTAAATTAACTATGGATATCGTTCCTACCAACAATATCACTATTGAAATTACCATTGCAAAAATTGGTCTGTCAATAAAAATTTTATATTTATTCGTTATCTGTTTTACTTATATTATTTCTGTTCCGTTTCCTACTTATTGTTGTTATCTTGCTGCTGCTCTTGTGTATTTTGACCATCTTCTTTTTGCTCTTCTCCAACCTGTCCGTACTTTTCGGCATATGCCTGTTTACAACTTTCAGGCAATTCTAAATTTTTAAGTTCAAATTTAACAGGCATTCCCGGTGCAACTTTTAAAGTACCGCCGGAAATAACAATTTCTCCGCCTTTTAAACCGTCTGAAATAATAGCTACGGAATCTTTTATTTCTGCAGATACGGGAACAGCTTCTACGATATTATTATTGCTTGTATTTACAACATATACTACAGTTCCGTTAGGTGATTCTATTAATGAACTTTGAGGAATTAAAACGGCATTTTTAAACATAACACCTTTAATTCTTACTTTAACAAATTGTCCAGGATTAAGTTCTCTTTTGTCTTCCGGATTTTCCACTTCGACTTTTATAGCTACCGCTGAAGTCAAAGGATCTTCGGCAGAATCAAAAAATACTATTTTACCGGAATACGGATAAACTTTATCGCCAATCAAAACATCAACAGAAATATCATCATTAAGAGACATTCTGTCCTGTTCCACGCTGTCTTTTAATTGATACAATTGTTTACTGGGAATAGAAAAATTAATATGTAAAGGATTTATCTGAACCATCGTCGTAAGTACGGAATTTTCACCGTTTACGGATATAAGACTACCTACGGAATGATTTTCTTTTCTTGCTATACCTGAAATAGGTGCTTTTACTTTTGCATATCCTAAGTTCCTTTGAGCATCGTCAACTTCGGATTTTGCAGCTTTGTAATTGGCTTGTGCTTTTTCATAAGCGGATAACGAATCATCGTAATCTTTCTGGCTGACTGCATTATCTTTTATCAAGTCTTTGTTTCTGATATAATCTCTCTTTGTTCTTTGTACTTCCGTTTTTACCTGTTCCAAAGATGCTTGAGCCCTCTTTAATGCAATTTGATATTCTTGAGGATCTATTACAAATAAAACATCATCTTTATCAACAAATTCTCCCTCGGTATATAATCTTTCTTTTAAAATTCCACTAACCTGTGCTCTTACTTCTATTTCCAAAGAACCTGCAACTTGAGCAGGATACTCTTTATCCCAAGGGATATCCAATGTAATTGCTTTCGTTGCATTTACTAACGGAATTTCCATTTCTTGCTGAGGCTGTTCTTGTTCTTTGGAACAAGCAAAATTAAAAACGCTTAAACAAAAAAACAAATTTAACAACACCAATTTTTTAAACATATAGACTCCTGTGCCAATAAAATTTAATTTTTTAATTTTACAAAAAATAAAATATTTTGTAAATAAAAAATTTGAAAATATTTATAATTATTGATATAATTTTTGGAAAATCAAAAAAAGGAGAAGATATGAAAATTAAAAATTTATTTCTAACGGCGGTATTGTTTGCCGCTTTAACCGGATGCAGTTTATCACATTCGGCAAAGAATCAAACTCTGCCCGCACAACAAAATGACACAAATACGTTATTTCAGGTATCAACGTTACAGGCACTTATGCAGGGATATTATTATCCTGTTTCCACCGTCGGAGAACTTAAAGCCAACGGAGATTTCGGCATAGGCTGTTTTGAGGGAGTAAACGGAGAACTTATTATGCTTGACGGAACCGTATATCAGGCAATTTACGACAGTTCTCTATTGGTACCGAAAGATGCAACCACCGTTCCGTACGCGACGGTAACTTTTTTTAAGAATAATATTAATAAGAATCTGAAAAATATAACTTCCATAAGCAATCTTATGGAACAATTAAATAAGATTGTTAACAAAAACGGAAAAAATCTGTTCTATTTTGTCAGAATAGACGGAACATTTGATTCCGTCAAATACAGAAGCGAATATGTACAAAAAAAACCGTATAAACCGCTTGCAAAAGCAATGGAAACGGATCAGACTTTTTTCGACAAACAAAATGATAAGGGAACTATCGTCGGACTGTACTGTCCGGATTTTATGGATAAGTTAAATTCTCCCGGATGGCACTTCCATTATGTAAATTCCGACAGAAAAAACGGCGGACATCTGTTGGAAGTTTCAGCTAAAAAAGCTGCCGTTCAATTAAGTAAAAAAATAAATTTCACGATGAAACTTACGGAAGATAAAAAATTTCAAAACCTTCCGCTTTTAAAAGATATGAGCAAGGATATGAGTAAAGTAGAAACGGGGAACGACAATTTATAATTAACAGCAAAGGAGAGATACCGCATCAAGTGCGGTATGACAGATGAACGGCAACGTCTAACGACACCGGATCATCACCAAACGACAATGTATAATGTATAATAAACGACGAAACTGCAATAAACGACAAATTAACAACTACGGCTCGTGATGACGAACTAAGAGGTATTTTTCACTATAGATTCCCGACAGAGACACTCGGGAATGACAGACGGGACGAAAATTAGAAATTTTCTTGAATTTTGTTATTGTTGAGGTTTTCAAATTCGACAGGTTTGTTTGTGCCTGTTTCTATAAAACTTTTTATATAAAATTCTGCACGGGTTTGTGCATTGTTCAATAATGTATCAAGATTAACATTATTTATCACATCTTCTTTTGCTTTAATTTTAGCGGCATTTGCAGCCTCTTTATCGGACTCGCCCCATTTTATGGGAGTATTTTTTATATCATAATATTCTATAGACTCCGGTATTATGTATATATCTTTAATTGTCGCTTTGGACATTTTTACAATTATTTTTGTTTCCGTCTCTGTTATTTCTATATTTGACAAATCTACTCCAGCCTCAATCTTTGCATCAAATATCATTATAAATTCTCTGTAAATAAGCCATTTTGTTCCGTAAACGGCATCTTTGTTTATTTTATAATTTATTCTTCCTGAATAATCCAGTTCTGACGTAACCAAAAATCCTTTATTTTTAATTTGCGAAACAAAATATTTTACATCATATTTTTTATTATTACTCTCGTCAAAATTGATAATATATCCTTTAAAAAATATAAAAGCTGTTATAAACAGCAAAGAAATTATAAATATAATAAATAATTTTTTTATTAATTTCATACAGTTATTTCTTTTCTTCTTCCAATAATTTGTTTTCTTCCCGACTCTTATTTGGAACGGAGTTATACATTGTTTTACCGAAAAGTTTGAAAGCAACTAAATTTGTAATATTACCGCCGAAACATAATATATTATCAATATCCGTCGGAAACTCTATGGGCAATATCTCATACAGGAAAACAAAAAAGGGCAGTATTAACCAACTGCCGGACATTTTATCCGTCTTATACATAATCAATGTTATTGTTAAAAATAATGATGCAGACAAACACGTAACTATAGAGAAAAAACTAAAATTAAAAAATGATACGGGAGCAAAAACAACTGCAGATATTGTTCCTATAAGTAACGGGAATATGCAGTCGGCAACCGTTATATTTTTGGTTTTATTGACGATAAAAAAAGAAGCAATTAAAAATACAATAAAAAATAAAAATCCAAAGAAAATACCGTTAAAAATATTATTACTATTGATAATTATAAAAACTGTCAGTATTGTTGAGAGAACAATATTAAGACAAGTTAACAATATGCCTCTTAAACATCCTGCGACGGCATTTTGTGTTTTGTTATCGATATTGTTTATTATTTCTTCCATACATAAACCTGCTTAAAGAAATTTTTATTCTCTTTATTATATCATATTTGATTTTAAACGACAAATAAAAAGACAGAGTCGTTGCTATGTTACAACCCTGCCATGTTAGAAATACGAACATATTGTATTTCTGCTCTTGTACTTAATTGTTATTCTATTACTTTATAGAATTATATGAAGTTGAAGGATATCCATGTATAACGCTTCCCCTCGTTACATTATATTCTAATATTAACATGTTATCACCACCAGGTAATAACCCAGGTTCAACTCTAAGAAGTACATGAAAAAAGTGCTTTGCAGCTGCAGGATCTTCTTCACAGGTATCATCAAAGAAAGTAAAATATTTGTTGCTACGTGCATCAACTCCCAAAACAGGATCAGAACTTGTCCAGCCATTACCTGCTCCATGATAAAGCGGAAAATTTCCATATTCAGAATAATATGCCTTACTTGCAGACA
>CAJOJJ010000033.1 GCA_905234925.1 uncultured Endomicrobiia bacterium | reverse complement strand
ACACTTCTTTTAATAAATTGGGAATATCAAGTTTTTGCGGACATTTTGTTTTGCATATTCCGCAGTTAATACATTTATCTGCTCTATGTTCTTCTTTTATTGACTCATAAGCAATAATAAACCTGTCTTTTCTGTCGGTAGATTTATATTGATTATATATTAAGAAATTTTTAGGAATATCTATCCCTACCGGACATCCCGTGCAGTATTGGCAATAAGTACACGAAATTGCACCGGAAGAATTATAAGCGGATATTGCACTTGAAAGAACTTTTTGTTCTTTGTCCGTCAACGGTTTAAAATTTGTAAAAGTTTTAACATTATCTACAACATGTTCCATTTCCGTCATACCGCTTAAAACAACAAAAACATTCGGCAAACTTGCTGAATATCTTAAAGACCACGACGACGGCGAAACATCAGGATTTTCCGTTTTTAACAGTTCAACGGCTCTTGTGTTAAGCGTAGATAACTGTCCGCCTTTTAACGGATTCATTACAACAACGGGAAGCCCTGCCTTTGTTGCTATTTCATACTGTCTTTTGGAATCTATCATATTCCAATCTATAGGGTTAATCGGCAGTTGAACAAAATCCCATTTGTAAGTGTTTACAACTTCTTCCAAAAGTTCGGGAACATCGTGTATTGAAAAACCGAGATATTTTATTTTCCCCTCTTTCTTTTTTTGAAGTAATTGTTCGTAAACATTACATTCTTTTAAAAGTTTCCATTCTCTTTTGTTTATATTATGTGCCAAATAGAAATCAAAATAATCCGTTTGGCATTTTTGCAGCTGCTTTTCAAATATAGGAAGTACTTCTGATTTATCTTTCAATATTCTTAACGGCATTTTATCTGCTAAATAATAACTGTTTCTGGGATATTTTTTCATAACTTTACCGACGGCAAGTTCGGAATTACCGTTATGGTAAAACCATGCTGTATCAAAATAATTTATGCCGTGTTCAATTGCATAATCCACCATTTCCTGCGTTTTTGAAATATCCGGTTCGCCGTCTTTCTGCGGAAGCCTCATCATACCGAACCCTATTACGGAAATATCAAGATTTTTGTATTTTTTTGTTGAAACTTTTTCTATAAAATTTTTGGTTTCTGTTGCAACCTTTTTACAGGCACTTAAAACTACAGCACCTATTGTTGTAAAAAATACCGACTTTAAAAATTGTCTTCTGTTCATAAAAAGTCCTCCGAATTTTTTGAATATTTGAGGATTGGAAGTTAAGTTTTTTTCTATCCCCAATTAACACGCATTTCCGCAATCTTATAATCCTGTGAAGAACCGATTAACGGGGTGTTTGTATCCATAGATTTTAATCTTTCAATTTCGTTTTTTGTTAATTCAAAATCAAAAATGTTAATATTCATTAATTTATTCTTATTGCTTTTTAAAAATTGAATCTTTTAAATATTTCCCCGTTTTTGAAACCTGACAATTTATTATTTGTTCCGGCGTACCTTCAAACATTATTTTTCCGCCGTTTGTTCCTCCTTCAGGTCCCATATCTATTATCCAGTCGGCTTGTGCAATCATTTCAAGTCTGAGTTCTACAATAATTACCGTATTATTATTTTTTACAATTTTTCGTAACAAGTAAAGTAATGTTTTTATATCGTTAGCATGCAGACCGTTTGTGGGTTCGTCAAGTACATAAATATTCCCCTGTTTATGCAATTCGGAAGCGAGTTTTACTCTTTGAATTTCTCCGCCTGAAAGTGTGCTTGCTTGAATCAACATTCTTTTCTTTAGCAAAAAGTTTTCTTATTTCATCCATAACACCGGTATAAGTTGCAGGTGTTGATCGAATAGATGTTCCTATAGGTTTTTGGTCTATAACAATTGCATAGGGATATTTATTAACAAATTCGTTACAGGCTATAGAACTTTTTCCGGAACCGGAAACACCTGCAAAAACCACAAGTTTATTTTTTGGAATTGTTAAACTTATATGTTTTAAATTATTTTCGTAAGCATCAATAATTTCTATGTTATCTTTGTTCTTGTCCATTGTTATACCTTCTTTCCTATATAAAAAACTATTGTCATAAAAATACACCAAAAGAAAGTGTTGTAGTAAGTCAAGAAATAAAAAACTAATCTATGAAATAAACTCTGTTTTCTTTTCTTTCTGCAGGTTTGGGAATGTCTCCGTCAATATAACCTATTGCACAATGACCGATACCTTCCCATTCGCCCTGCACACCTATATCTTTCAATAATTTTTTGTATTCTTCAGTTTCAAATTCTTCTTTTGCTCTGTGTATCCAAATACTTCCAAGCCCTAATGAATGGGCTGCAAGCATCATATTTCCTAAAACAAGACTGCCGTCATAAACTTTGTTTCGCCAGTCTTTTTGTGCAAGAACTATCAAAATTACCGGAGCATTATAAAAAGGATCAAAGCCATCCTGCCATCCGCCTATTTTACAGTTGTCTTTTGAAATTTTATCTCTTAACTGTTTATTTGTAACGGCAACGGTAATAACGGCTTGTTTTCCCATACCGTTTGCGGCATAAAGTCCGGCTTCAATTATTTTATTTATATTTTCTTTTGAAACCATATCCGACTTAAATTTTCTTATGCTTCTTCTTTCCAACATTGCTTTAATTA
Organism: uncultured Endomicrobiia bacterium; assembly: GCA_905234925.1. GTDB lineage: Bacteria > Elusimicrobiota > Endomicrobiia > Endomicrobiales > Endomicrobiaceae > Ruminimicrobiellum. The sequence goes on along the minus strand of CAJOJJ010000033.1, from coordinate 9,281 downwards.
CTTCGTTCATTTTTTCTCCTGAAAATTAATGAAACTATATTGTGTAAAACAAACATATTATTGCAATGATTGCCAAAAATATTCCGACGATATTTATAATATTTATTTTTTCTTTAAAAACCGCTGTACCAATAATTGTTCCGAGCGATATTACACCTAAATTCATTGCGGCAAAAATCAATGTAGGGTTGTTGTTATATACCTGATGAGCACGAAAATAAAAATAAATATTACCGAAATTTAAACATCCTAAAACAATTCCGCCGAATATACTTTTTGCCGTCCAGCGTGTTTTTTTTATAATCAAATAAGCAAATAACACTATTGCCGAAAGAACAAATATTGTACATAAATTAGTTGCCGTCATAGATGCATTTTTTGATAACTGTTTGAACAGTATATCAATTATTCCGTACCCTAACCATACCCCGAGCAATGTCCAAACAGCTCCCTTACCATTTGTATTAACTTTAGGTTTATAAACAAGTGCTGCAAGCGAAACTATTGCTAAAATAACTGCCTTGATTTTTCCTAAAGACAGAGTTTCTCCGAAAATAAAAAATGCCGCTGCTATCGGTAAAAACAATGATAATCTCTGTGCCGCATCGGATTTGGCTATTCCTGCACGGTTAACGCATTCCCCCATAATTATAAAAACAGCAGGCAGCAAAATTCCTAACAACAACAAAATTTGCCACTCGGACAGTAAAATATTGAAATTGCTGTTGAAATTCGGCTTAAACAAAACAAATGCACTAATAGCAGCCACAGGGTAATTAACTGCAACAGCTTGATTGATGGAAATTTTTTGATTTTTGGATATTTTTAACAATATCGATACAGCCACGCTGCATACGATACTGAATATTAAATAATACATAGTTATTGTAAGGATATTTTAAATATTTTTACCCATATCAAAGGCTTGTTTTAAAAGTTCAGGCATATTTTTTATTTCGTTGGCATCGTTTGCCGCAGCCGCCACATTGCCGCAGATTTTTACCCCGTCAAAACAGTCTATCCAGCCTTGAACACCGGCAAGAACACAAGTTTTTGCCTGCTCGGAATCTTCTCCGGAAGTTGTTATAACATAAACTTCTTTAAATTTATAGTCGGAAGAAAATAAAGAATTTGCTCTGTCAATTAAAGTTTTCATTTGTCCCGACATTTCATAATAATAAACTGGCGTTGCCCAAACTATAACATCGGAATTTTTAATTTTTTCCGTTATATCGTTGGCATCATCTTTTATTACGCATTTACCTAACTTTTGGCACGCAAAACAACCTTTGCAAAATTTAATTTCTTTATCTTTTAACGAAATAAATTCAACTTCATGTCCTTTTTCTTTTGCACCTTTTTCAGTTTCTCTTGCGAGAATTTCCGAATTGGAACCGTTTCTGATACTTGTTGAAATAATTAAAACCTTTTTCATTTTTTTCTCCTGAAATTAATATGACTAAATTATACTTTACATTTTTGTTATAGTCAAATTTTTTGTTGAACATAAAATACGTAACTTTTTGATACGGTATAAAGTCTAACAATTAAAATAATAAAGTGCAAAAAGGAGGCATTATGTTAAGAAAATTTTCACTTATGCTTGCAATAGTTTTTTGCAGTATCAATCTGATACAAGCCGCAAATATGAAAATCAATCCTGAAGCAAAATCCTTCAAATACAGTACGACTGTTGAAAAAGAAAAACCGAAATTGGATGATGTAACCAAAAATCTTATCGCAGCATACAGAAAAAATCCGTCTCAAGAAAACAAAAATGTCTTAAAAAAACAAATAGGAATAAACTACGATAAAGTTTTAGCTAAGAAAAAAGCAAAACTTGAAGAGCTGAAAAAGACCGCAAAAGATCAATCTAAAATAGACGAAATGCAGGAAATCGTGGATGAAATGATTGCTGACAGAGAAAACAGGATAAATCAATCTTTAAGCAGGTTTACGGATTCAAGATTAAAACCTAATGCTCATAATACAACCGACGGATAGCTTCCTGTTTTAGGTGCTGCGGAAAATGTTTATATTGCATACACACCCGTAACAAACGAAGAATATGCCGTATTTTTAAAAGAAACAAGAAGAAAAGCTCCCCAAAATTGGATAAATAACAAAATACCAGTAAATCAAGAAAAATATCCAGTTATTTATGTTTCTTACAATGATGCCGTTGCATACTGTAACTGGCTTACAAAAAAGAACGGCAATTATGTTTACAGGCTTCTTACCGAACAGGAATGGGAATATGCTGCAGGACACATGCCTAAAGATGCCGATTTTAATAGCGGTGAAGATAAAAAACTAACTCCCGTAACAAAATATTCCAACACAATTTCCGCATCCGGTTCTATTGATATGTGGGGCAATGTTTGGGAATGGACTTCTACCGCAAGAGAAGAAAAATCCGGTAAGAATTTTATGGCGGTTAAAGGCGGTGCTTACGATTCCCCGAGAACAAGCTGCCGAACAGAAAACAGAAGCGAATCTAGACAAGAAAACTCAGGCTACGGCAATGTAGGCTTTAGGGTAATATGCGAGAAATAGACAAATACGTAAAGTGTTGATATACAAGAGAAAAAAATATTGCAACTAAATTTGTTGATTATCAATATCTTAATTTTTTAATAGCCAAGTGATGCCCTTTGCCATACGCAGTGTTCCTTGTGTAAAATGGTTGCCTTTATTTAATTCAAAAACGGTTTTGATGTTTTGTTGTTTGAAATGTTCGTAAATTTTTTCGGTGTTATTTTGAACGGATTGAAGAATTTTTATTTTGCTGTTTTTTTCGGTATCACCGAGTGAAAAATACAAACATACAGGAATTATTTTTGTTTTATTGTTTTTTACAAAATTAAAAAAGTCCGGATACCAAAACGATCCCGATGCACTTGCCGCAGATTTAAAAATATCTGTTTTATATAAAGAATAAACGGCAAAAAGCCTGGCAAGGGAATATCCCGCAATTGCCGAATATGCAGGCTCATATTGAAGTTTATTTTTTACGGCAGGAATAATTTTTTCGGTTAATGTTTTTAAATAGTTATCAGCTCTGCCGGAACACGGAGTATCATTTGCAGATATGGCAGGGATTGCCCACGGGGACATATCGTCATCCCAATTTAATTTATCTATACAGCAAAGCGTAAAATTTTCCGCTCCCAATTTTAAACAATCGTTAAAAACTTTTCCCCCCTCATTCATAACCGTATTTAAAACGATAAGAGGAACGGACTTTTTGGAAACATTATTTTCAAATATTTGTATTTCTTTATTTTCAACTTCAAATTTTTCCATTTTTATTTCTTAAAATTATAAAATTGCCATATAGTTTTTCATTTCTTTAAATCCCAGCTTCTCATACATCGGTTTTGCATTGTCGGAACTTTCAAGATAAATTTTTTCTGCTCCAGTTTCTTTTGCTTTTTCAACTAACCAATTGCAAATTTTTTTGCCAAGTCCCTTTTTTCTGTATTCAGGCTTAACATAAATATTCATTAAATACGCACATTTGCCGTTAGGATTGTCGGGCGAAGGCATTTCGTTATACAAACACATTCCGCCGCAACCTAAAATTTTATCCGTTTCATAAGCTGCACAGGCAATATGCCTGCCTGACGGTAATTCTTTAAGATAATATTTTTTGTTTTCCCGTTTTAAGTTTTCTATATCGGAAGATGTCATATTTTTAAAATCGGTTTTAAAAACATCCGCCAACACTTCCATTCTTAAAGAAATAAGAAGTTTAATATCTTTTACGGTTAATTGTTCTATTTTCATTTCCATAAAAACACCTATTTTTCTATTATAGGGAGAACTGTTTTATCTATTTTACCGTGAGAATTCAACGGAAGTTTTTCCAGCTCAACAAAAAATTCCGGTATCATATATTCCGTTAAATACAGCTTCATATATTTTTTTATTTCTTCAAGTTTTGTTTCTTTATGCTCCTTTACAAAATATGCCGTCATATAAGAAAGATTATTTTTATCTGTTTGCGGTAAAATGAAAGCCTGTTTTATTTTTGCAGAGTTAAGCATAACATTTTTTACTTCTTCAGGTTCTACGCGTTTGCCAAGTATCATTATTTGTTGGTCTTTCCTGCGTAAGAAAGCAATGTTGCCGTCCGGCAAAAAATATCCCAAATCGCCGCTGTGATATATTTTTCTGCCGTCGGGCAATATTCCAAAAGCTTTGTTTTCTTCTGCTCTGTTACCTATATATCCTCTTGCAACTCCTTTACCTAAAATACAAATTTCACCTTGTTTACCCTGCTGCAAAAAATTTCCTTTCTCGTCGCAGATTATAATATCATAATTTAAAATCGGTTTACCTATAGGATAAGTACCGTCTGATAAAACAGTTCCTTTAGAACAGTTGTAATATGTTGCAACTACGGTAGTTTCCGACGGACCGTAAGTATTGTATATTGAAATTTTATCTTTTAAATTAGAAATATAATTTCCTCTTAAAACATCTCCGCCGCTGATAAAAAGTCTCAAACTTTTAGGAAGTTCAAGATTTTTTAAAGAATTTATTTCTTGAAAAAGATAAGGAAAACCGCTGAGTATAGTTACTTTGTTATCATTAATAAATTGTAAAAGTGTAGAGATATTATTTCTTGTTTCCTGCGGAGCTACGGCAAGTGTCGCACCGGAGAGAAGCGTCGCAAAAACTTCTTCTACAAAAATGTCAAATGAGCATACGGAGTACTGCAACATAATATCTTGTTGCGTAGGATTAAATTCTTTTTGAAATGCACGGACGTAATTGCATACATTTTCGTTTTCAACGGCGATACCTTTCGGTTTTCCGGTCGTGCCTGATGTGTAAAGAATATATGCAAGAGAGTCTGCATTTATATCTTTTTTGTGCATATCAGGGCTGTCAAAATTTATCGGTTGATTTTTATCTACAACTATGCTTTTTATATTTTTAACAATATCAAAATATTTTGAGTTTGTTATTATACAGTCCGCTTTAGTTTCCTGCATCATAAATTTTATTCTTTCCGTTGGGAAAAACGGTTCTACGGGAACATAAGCCGCACCAGTTTTTAAAACAGCCAAAATTGCAGCTATCATTTCTACGGAATGGTCCATAACAATACCGACTATTTTTGCATCGTGCGGCAACTGCATAGCTATTGTATCGGAAAGTTTATCAAGCTCGTGTCTTGTTAATTTTCTGTTATAGTCAAATATCGCTAAAGCGTTAGGATTATCGATAACTTTTGTTTTGTAAATATCAAATATTATGTTTTTATTCATTACAACTCCGATTTTCTTAAGGATTTAGTATATATTTATTATACAATAAGAAACCACTGTTAGCAATTAAAATTTTTTATTAACACAAGTTATACTATAAATTTTTGTTGCAGTCAAATTTTATTTTAATATTTTATTATATATTTTTTTTGTTTTGAAAAAAATTTTAAAATTTGTTATAATTACTCCCGATAAAAACTGTGGAAAAGTTTAAACGGAGAAGGTTTTGAAATAATATTTCCAAATCTTATCCGTTTTTTATTTATCTTGGGAAAACAGAGGAAAAAATGGCACCTGTAAAACAATCAACATCAAGAAAACAAAAAATTATAGGATTAAAAGGAATCATAACTTTAATTACTCTTGTCAATATGATTATTCCTTTATCTACGGACTTATATTTGCCGGCAATGCCGTCAATGACGACATCTTTTCAAACATCTTCTGCACTTATAAATATGACTTTAACATTGTTTTTTCTGTTTTTAGGTTTAGGAACATTAATTTTCGGTCCGTTAAGCGATAAATACGGCAGGAAACCTGTTTTGCTTTCAGGGAACTTGTTGTACATATTATCCAGTTTTGCGTGTGCAAGTGCTGCAAATATTAACTTGTTGATAGTTTTTAGAATTTTTCAGGCAATAGGTGCAGGAGCTTGTGTTGCAGTAACGATGGCAATAGTAAAAGACTGTTTTTACGGAAAACTAAGAGATAAAATACTTGCTTTAATTCAAACCGTATCCGTTTTGGCACCGATAATTGCACCAGTTTTGGGAGCATTTGTTTTAAAATATACAACTTGGAATATGCTTTTTATTATACTGGCAATATTTGCAATAATATTTTTTATTTTAACAATTTTATATACTGAAACTTTAACAAAAAACAACAGAACAAAAGACAATGTTTTTAAATCGTTAGGACGGCTTGGTGTTGTTTGTAAAAATGCAAAATTTACATATTTGCTTATAATATTTTCTTTGCTTGCCGCACCTTTTATGGGTTATTTAACCGTAGCATCTTATATTTATATTGATATGTTCGGATTATCAAAGCAGGGTTTTAGCTATTACTTTGCAATAAATGCTCTCTTTTCGGTTTTAGGTCCTGTTATATATGTAAATTTGTTGAATAAAATTTCTGCTAAAAATTTTGCGTTGATATCTTTTGTGTCCGTTTTAATATTCTCTTTATTTTTGTTTTTTATGGGTTCAAAATCGGAAATGATTTTCTTTTTGTTGTTTATACCGATAGCTATAGGTTTTAGTTCAACAAGACCGCTTTGTGCAAGTGTACTATTTAAACAACAAAAGCAAGACAGCGGTTCTGTTTCATCTTTAACAAGCTCCGGTAATACACTGTTCGGATGTTTAGGGATGTTTTTTGTATCAATACCGTTTTTTAATTTAACTCAAAGATTAGCAACAACGGCAATCATAAGTTCGGTAATGTCTTTAATTTTATTCTGCATACTTTTGAAAAAAGAAAAAATCATTCCCGGAATTAAAGAATAATATAAAATTAAAAATACTATATTTCTCTTAATTCTGAAAGGAATCGTTTTTTATTTTCGCTTCGCATCATACTTTCGCCGATTAACGCCCCGTTAAAGCCGTCATCTTTTAACATTTTTATATCGGCGGAAGTTTTTATTCCGCTTTCGGAAATCAATATTTTATTGTCGGGAAGATATTTTCTTAGTTTTACTGAAGTATTAATATCAACCGTAAAAGTTTTTAAATCCCGGTTGTTTATTCCTATAATTTCTGCTCCGCTGTTTAATGCTTTTTTTATTTCTTCCTCATTGTGTGTTTCTACAAGACAGTTTAAATTTAAGCTTTTTGCCGTGTTTATATGCTTATGCAAAGTTTTTTCGTCAAGAATTGCACAGATTAACAATATTGCACTTGCACCGATAAGTTTTGCCTGATATATCTGATATTCGTCAATAATAAAATCTTTTCTTAAAACAGGAATATTAACCGTATTTGCAACTTCGGTTAAATATTTATCACTGCCTTTGAAAAAGTTCTGTTCGGTAAGAACTGAAATTGCCGCAGCTCCTGCACTTTCATAATCTTTGGCAATATCAATATAAGGAAAATTTTCAACTATTATTCCTTTTGACGGGGAAGCCTTTTTTATTTCGCAGATAAAAGCAAAATCTTTACTCTTTAAAGAATCTTTGAAAGATATTTTGTTAAGCGAAGAATAAGTTTCTGCTTCTTTTTTCACAACATCAAAAGATTTTATTTCTTTTTCTTGTGCTATTCTTATTTTTTGTTTTGCAACAATATCATCAAGTATCATTTTTTAGTCCTCGTTAGATAATCTTACATAACTTTCAAGCTGGATAAGAGCTTTTTTGTTTTCAATAATTTCTTTTGCAATATTTACTGCATCCGCTATCGATATTTCCGGCTTTGCAACATGTATTGCTGCTGCGGAATTTAATATTACGGCATCTGTTTTTGCACCCTTTGCACCGGATAAAATATCTATTGTAATTTTAGCGTTTTCCTGCGGTGTTCCTCCGAGCAAATCTTCTTTTTTACATTTTTTCATATCGAACATTTCCGGTTCAAGTTCGTAAGTTTTATAAACTCCGTTTACAACCTCACAAACTTTTGTTACTGAACTTGCAGAAATTTCGTCAAGTCCGTCAGTACCGTAAACCACCATTGCACTTTTAACGCCGAGATTTGATAAAACATGTGCCATAGGTTCTATTAAATCTTCGTCATATACGCCAAGCAGCTGCATACTTGCACCTGCAGGATTAACCAAAGGTCCTAAAATATTAAATATTGTCCTTATGCCAAGCTCTTTTCTGACGGGAGCGACATATTTCATTGCTATATGATAGTTTTGTGCAAAAAGGAAACAAAAATTTATTTTGTCTAAAATTTCTTTGCTTTTATCGGGAGATATTGTTATTTTTGCACCGAGAGCTTCCAAAACATCCGCAGCACCGCACTTACTGGATGCTGCTCTGTTACCGTGCTTGGCTATCGGTATTCCTGCTGCAGAAACCACAAAAGCCGATGTGGTTGAAATGTTAAACGAGTTTGATTTATCTCCCCCGGTTCCGACGATTTCCAAGATATCCATATCGTTAAGAAGTTTGACACAATGCTTTCTCATGCCTGCTGCAGCACCGGTAATTTCTTCTATGGTTTCTTTTTTCATACTCATAGCGGTTAGAAATGCCGACATCTGTATTTGGCTTGCCTGACCGCTCATTATTTCGTCTAAAACTTGTTCCGATTCTTTGAATGTTAAGTTTTGCTTAGATACTGCTTTTACTATTGCTTCTTTTATCATATTTCCTCCAAAAAATGCTTTGCATTTTTTTAGCTGAGAAGCTGAGCCGCAGACTTTGTCAGCTCAGCTGAGTAGCTGAGAGTTTTCGGTATTTTAGTTAAATAGTTGAAAAGTTTATTGTAAAAAGTGCTCTGCACTTTTTGTTATTATTTAACTTAACGAAAGATTTCCGACTACAACACTCAGGAATTACACCGCTACGCGGTTGTCGTTTCTATACTTCTATACATCCATACCTCGTTGTTCTCAACTTTTCAGCTTATCACCTTATCAGCTTATCAGCTCAAAATTTTTTGCAAAGCAAAAAATTTTTTATAATTTGGTAACCGTCTGGTGTTAAAACAGATTCCGGGTGAAACTGTACACCGTAAACGGGATATTCTTTATGGCATACCGCCATTACTTCCCCATCGTCAGTTTGTCCGCATACTTTCAATACTTCGGGCAAAGTTTCTTTTATTGCCGCCAAAGAATGATACCTGCCGACGATAATTTTTCTATCAAGTCCTTTGATGAATTCATCCCACATAGTGAGCAATCTTTCTTCATAGTCAGTAATTCTAAAAGAAGCCTTTCTTCGGGAAAAACAGGTCGCAGATCGGTTGCTAAATAGTGTGTTTTGTTGTCACACAAAGGACACGTTTTTTTCTCAATTTCATTTGCAGCACATATTATTGG
>CAJOJJ010000032.1 GCA_905234925.1 uncultured Endomicrobiia bacterium | reverse complement strand
AAGAAAATGCTTTGAAATTTTTGGAAGAGGGAATTTTAATCGATCCGTTAAATAAAGAAAATGTATGTTATAAAGGTTTGATATCCATGTTTATGATGTTTAACAGAAAAAAAATTCCTAAGGCTTTGATACTTATGGTTGGGGAATCAAATTACTACAACGTATACGGTTTTTCGAAATTTATGAAAGCCAGACAAAGTTCTGTCGAAGACACGGATGACAGGAACAAGAAAGATATTTTTGAAATAAATTCTGAAATGGCAAAAATTTATGAGCCTTACAAGAAAAAAGATGTTAATCCTTCCATAGAGGCAGCATATAAAGCCGTAATGCCTGCACAAAGCAATAATGTTTTCCGCCCGAAAGTTATTCCCGAGTTTTATGCTCTTAAAGAGGGGTTTTCCGTCGGACAGGAAAATATTGCATCTGCCGTTTATTTATATAAACATTCTTGGGATCTGATAAGAAACAAGGAATTTGAAAGAGCAAAAGAATTTTTGGAAGGTATTCTTGAGAAAGAAAATGTTCCCGCCATGTTTTATTATGCGATGGCATCGGCATATTTGGATGAAGGTGCCGCAAACAAAGAAAATGCTTTGAAATTTTTGGAAGAGGGAATTTTAATCGATCCGTTAAATAAAGAAAATGTATGTTATAAAGGTTTGATATCCATGTTTATGATGTATAAAGGAGAAATAACGTCTGAGATTTTGTTTTTTTCCAGAAGTCTTAATAAAAGTTTCTTAAATATATCCGATGAAATTTCTGCAATAACAGCCATAAATACTCCCGATTATGACAGTAAAATAGAAATTATAGATGACTGGATTTTATTTGATTTTGAAGAAATTCAAAAGAGATGTTACAGATTGCAGATACCGTTTATTTTTGCAAGTTATCCCGATAATGAGAATATAAATTCTCTTATTTCCGAGCAGGTAAAAAATTATTCAAAATCAGCATATGTTGAAAATAATATAACAAAACATAAAAATGACGAAAATACGCAGGATTCAAAAGAAGATGATGAGCCCGAGATTAATGAAGATTCGGAATCTTATATCTATCTTATAGCAGAAAAGATGTATTACTTTTTGAAGGGAAAAGGAATTGTTAATTAGTATGAATAAGGAAATAGTAGTAAACAGAACTTTTGCGGAAACGCGCGTAGCAGTTTTGGAAGATAATCAATTGTCGGATATTTTCATAGAAAGAAAAGAAACGGAAAAAATCCTAAACAACATTTACAAAGGCAAGGTACAGAACATCGTCGCAGGACTTTCGTCGGCTTTTGTCGACATAGGTTTCGGTAAAACCGCTTATTTGGCGATGGATGATATTGTTGCGCCCAAAAATGAGCGAAATATAGAAAATATGCTCAGGGAAGGGCAGGATATAATGGTGCAGGTTTATAAAGAGCCTATAAGCACCAAAGGTCCTAAAATTACAATGGACATTTCTCTGCCGGGGCGTCTTTTGGTATATATGCCTTTCGGTTCCAAGGTTGGCGTGTCAAAACAGATAGAGGATAAGCAGGAATATGAAAGACTTAAAAATATAATAAAAAAATTAAAGAAAGAGCTTGCCGGCGGTATTATAGTGAGAACCGAAGCGGAGGATGCTACCGAAGAAGAAATAGAAAGAGAAATAAAATATCTCTCGAGACTTTGGGCGTCAATAATTGACAGATTTAATAAATCCAAAACGGGAACATGTGTGCATAAAGATTTGGGCATAGTTTTCCAAACGGTGAGAGATTATTTTACCGAAGATGTCAGCCTGATGCATATAGACAATAAAAAAGAGTTAAGAGACGTAAAAGAATTCGTGAGGACGATTTCGCCCGAACTTGAAGACAGAATAGTTCTGTATGATGAAAAAAAGCCTATATTTCAGGCTTACGGTATAGAAGACGAAATTATGAATTTAAGATCAAATAAGGTTCGTCTTAAATCCGGCGGATATTTGATAATACAGGAAACGGAATCTTTATGTGCGATAGATGTAAACAGCGGAAAATTTGTCGGTAACGATAATACTCAGGAAGAAGTTGTAACTCTTACTAATATTGAGGCTGCAAACGAAATAGCCCGTCAGCTGCGGTTAAGAAATATCGGCGGAATTATAGTGATAGATTTTATCGATATGAAAAGGGAAAAACACCGTCGTAAAGTATTGGAAACTATAAGGTCTGCCACGAAAAACGATAAGGCAAAAATCAAAATATGGCCGATTACTCATTTGGGGCTTATAGAAATGACCAGACAGAGAAAAAGCGAGTCTTTATTTTCTCTTCTCGGTGATACATGTCCGACTTGTCACGGTTTGGGAATAATTTTGTCTAAAGAATCCGTCTTTGCCGCTGTATGCCAAGAGATGGAACAGATAAAATCCGAAGGATATTTCGGTAAATTTAAAATTAAACTTCATCCTGACGTATGCGAATATTTTAATGAAAGAAAAAATAAGCTCAACGAAATTTTTAAAAAAGAAGTAATTATTCTTCCTTCGGATTCTGTCGGGAGAGAAGATTATAATATTATTTTAGAACAGCAAGACGACAATTAGCAATTAGAAATGAGAAATTAAAAATTAGAAATTGTTGTTAAGATTCACGAAGTTTGTCATTCCCGCGTTGCCGTTGGGCGGGAATCTATAGTATAAAAGTTCCGAAAACTCTCAGCTAAGAAGTTGCAAGGCAACTTCGTTCTCAGCTGTCTCAGCTTATCAGCTAAAAATTGCTCCGCAATTTTTATTGAAATAGTTTTCAAAAATTTGTATCATATTCAAATATGGATGTAATTTTAAATTTAGAAGGGAGTTTGTTTTGTTTAAGAAATTTTTAATAATAAGTTTTTGTGCAGTATGTCTTTGTTTGTTTTCCAATAAAGTTTTTGCGGCAAACGTTACTTACCTTGTAGATACGCCTACACATTCAATACTTGATTACGGAAGTTATGATTTACAGTTTAGAATTTTTTCCGGAGGGAGCGTTACGTCTAAATTGGGGTTTGGTATTTTCAAGCCTCTTAACATAGGCGTAAGCTGGGAACTTTCAAATATTATAGGAACGGAAGATGTTGTAGTTGCCGTTCCTGCTTTGCAGATAAAGTTCAGTATCTACGGCGGAGATGAAAATATTCCGGGTTTTGCCATAGGTTATGACGGTCAAGGCTTTTTTTATGACGAGCATGATGCCGATTTCAGACAGAAAGGAAAAGGTGTATATTTTGTTTTCGGAAGAGAATTGTTCCTTCCGGGATGGGAATTTGATGCAGGTGCGAATATAAATGATTTTAAAGATGTAGGTGTTATCGGTTTTGTTGGCAGTTCATATATGATTATTGACGAAGCACTTATGGCAATGTTGGAATGTGATAATATAGGTAAAGGAAGAGATACCAGACTCAATTGCGGTTTCAGAGTATGGATTACCGAGAATTTTGATATAGATTTTATTCTCAGGCAGATGTTGACCGGCGATAAAGAAAGATTCGGCTGCGAGAGAATTTTAAAGATTAGTTATCAAGGGCGTTTCTAAAAGCAGCTGAAAAGCTGATAAGGTGATAAGCTGAAAAGTTTAAACGACAAGCTTACAGCTTAAAGCTTAAAGTTTAATGTGTCCGTAGGACGAGTTGTTTGTCATTTTTTGTAGAGCAAAAAATCTAAAAAATGTTTTTCTTCCGAAAACTTCTCAGCACTAAACTGAGGATGCGAATCATCCGGCTCGGCTGAGCGGACGAAGTCCGCGGCTCAGCTGATAGAAAATTGTAAATTGATAAATTTTGAGATAATGATAAAAATAACAGTAAAACGGAAGAGTGGAGTTTAATTAATGAGCGAATATGTTTTGGATTTTGAAAAACCTGTAGTTGAACTGGAAAAGAAAATTTTAAGTTTGAAAGTTTCAGCTGAACACAGCAAGATAGATTTCTCCAGTGAAATTGAGGATTTGGAAGAAAAAAAAGAAGCGCTTAAAAAAGAAATTTACGGTTCACTTACGTCGTGGCAGAAAGTAATGCTTGCCAGACATCCCGACAGACCGTATACGTTGGACTACGTAAAAATAATTTTTGAAAATTTCGTCGAGCTGCACGGCGACAGAGCATTCGGCGACGATGCCGCTTTGGTTTGCGGGCTTGCTACCATAGATAATAAACCTGTAGTCGTTATAGGTCATCAAAAGGGCAGATCCATTCAGGAGAATATGGACAGAAATTTCGGTATGGCTCATCCCGAAGGTTACAGAAAAGCCTTAAGAATTATGAAGATGGCTGAAAAATTTAACAGACCTATAATTACTTTTATAGATACTGCCGGTGCATATCCGGGAATTGCCGCCGAAGAAAGAGGCCAGGCCGAAGCTATAGCAAGAAATTTAAGAGATATGTCATATCTTGAAGTGCCTGTTGTAAGCATTGTTATAGGCGAGGGCGGTTCCGGAGGAGCAATAGGCATAGGCGTTGCCAACAGAATTGCAATGCTTGAAAATGCTTATTATTCCGTTATATCTCCCGAAGGTTGTGCGGCAATACTTTTCAGAGATGCTTCAAAGTCCAAAGAAGCGACCGAAGCTTTAAAAATTACGGCAAAAGATTTGTTAAAAAATGAAGTTATAGATGAGATAATTAAGGAACCAGTCGGCGGAGCGCATGTTGATGCCGTCGAGACGGCAATGAATATTAAGAGATTTATCAATAAATCTTTAACGGCATTATCCAAAATGAAAGGGCAGGAACTTGCCGACGACAGATATGAAAAGTTTAGAAAAATGGGCGTTTTTGAAGACGGACTTTCAGACAAAAAAGTAAAAAATATAAAAAATAAAACGAAGAAAAATTCAAAAAATAAGAAGTAAAATTTTTAGGAGGCAGTAAAAATGGCATTAGTACCAATGAAGCAGATTTTGGAAGAAGCAAAGAAAAAAGGCTATGGTGTAGGCGCTTACAACGTTAACAACATGGAACAGATTCAGGCAATCATGGCTGCAGCACAGGAAACACAATCTCCGGTTATTATTCAGGCAAGCAGAGGAGCATTGAAGTATTCCAATTTTACATATCTCGGATATTTGATGAAAGCTGCCGTTATAGAAAACCCGACGATACCTGTTGCAATGCACTTGGATCACGGCAATTCTTTAGACAGTGCAAAAAAAGCTATTGATTTAGGTTTCTCTTCAGTTATGATTGACGGTTCATTGAAAGAAGACGGAAAGACTCCTTCCGACTATGAATATAATGTTAATGTAACAAGATCGGTTGTTGAATATGCACACAAATACGGTGTAACCGTTGAAGCCGAAATCGGAAGACTCGGCGGAATTGAAGACGGAGTAGGTTCAGGTTCTGCACACATTACAGACCCTAAAGAAGCCGAACAGTTTGTAAAAGATACCGGTGTAGATGCTTTGGCAATTGCTATCGGAACATCTCACGGTGCATATAAGTTTAAAGGCGCAAAAGTTTTGGCTTTTGACGTTTTGCAGGAAGTAAGAAAACTTATTGATATTCCTATAGTTCTTCACGGAGCATCTTCAGTTCCCAAAGAATTAATCGACGCAGTAAATAAATACGGCGGAAAAATGCCGGGAGCAGAAGGCGTACCTATGGAACACTTACAGAAAGCAATTCAGCTCGGTGTTCAAAAAATTAACGTTGATACCGACGGAAGATTGGCAATGACTGCTACAATCAGAAAAGTATTTACGGAAACTCCGGAAAAATTTGACCCCAGAGATTATTTAGGCCCTGCAAGAACTGCTCTTCAAGGTTTGATTGCAAGCAAAATGAAAGCTTTCGGAACTGCAGGCCACGCAGGAGATTATGCTCCTTTGACATTGGAAGATATGAAAAAAGTTTATAACAAATAAAAAAGTTATTGACAATAAACTTTAAGTCTGTTATAATAGTGCTTATAGATCGGTATTAATGTATTACATACAAAAAGGGAGGAAGTAAATTATGGCAAGTTATGAAGTTAAAAAAGTTAGCGTAGTATCTTTGTTCAGGAATTTTCCGATAGTTTTCGCATTGCTCGGAGCCTTAATCGGAATATTCACTTTCTTTATTTTCCCGACAGAATTGGCAGCTAATTTAGGTTTTGGTGCAAGATTGCTTTCTTGGTTGATTTTTATAGTTCTTTATACGGCTATAATGTCAATCGGTGTAGTAGTTGTTGCATGGATTTACAATTTTGTTGTAGGTAAGATTTCAAAAGGTGCAGTTATTGAATTAGAACAAACTGAAGAATAATTAAAAAACCGGTTTATCCGGACTTTTGTCCGGATAGACCGGTTTTCATTCCTAAAAAAGAAGGGTATATTTTCAATGAATCTTTCAATGAGTCTCAGATTTAAAGTTACCCTGGCAGTTTCACTCCTGTTAGCAGTTGTTATATTTACTGTCGCATATTTTGTTGCGATAACACAGAAAAATTTTCTTATACAGCAAATCTCCGATACCAGGGAAAAAACTTTAAAAAGTTTTTCATCGATGTGTAATGAAGCCGTAAAATTCGGAAGAGAGGACCAGGTAGAAAATGCGATAAATCTGTTGGTTTCTACATATAAACCTTCCGTTGTTTATGCCGGCTATATTAATGCCGACGGTATTATAATATATGCATCCAGAGATAACAACATAAATTTGGATTCCGAATATAAAAGAAGAATTAAAAGTTTTTCAAAAGAAAAAACGGAAGTCTATACATCTTACGGCGGCGAACAGATATATGAAATGGGTATGCCGTTTTTTATTAACGGCGGACAAGGTGCAGGCACTTTTATTATAGGTTTTTCCCAGACGGTAATGAATAAAACTATCGACAGAACCGTTGAAGATATGTCTTTTGAAATAAAGAAAATCAGTTTGGTTGTTATGACGTCTTTTATAGTGGTATCGTTCTTTTTCAGTTATTTTATGTTTGTTAAGCCTCTTAATTTGTTAATTAAAGCTTCAGAACAGATATCCGAGGGAATTTTTGATGTTGAAATTAAAGTTAAGAGAAACGACGAGATAGGAAAACTTGCACAAACTTTCAATAATATGGTAAAGAGAATTGAAAATTTGGATTCTATGAAGGATAGTTTCGTGTCAAGTGTTTCGCATGAGTTAAGATCGCCGCTTTCCGCAATAGACGGATATTGCGATTTGCTGATAAGCTGCGTGGAAAATAATTTTGAAAATTCTAAAGAACAAGTGGAAAAAGGCTTGCAGATAATGAAGCAGGCTACGGTAAGATTAACCAATTTTATAAATAATATTCTTGATTTGGCTAAGATGAAAGCCAACAAGCTTGAAATAAAAATAGCTCCTGCAAATATTGAGCCGCTGATTGAAGAAATAGTTTCTTTGTATCGGCCCATGGTAGCTCAGCAGCAAAAAAATATAAGTTATGAGATAGAAGGGGAAATTCCCGAGCTTGAAATTGATTCGGAGAGAATAAAACAGGTAATAACAAATTTGGTAAGTAATGCCGTTAAGTTTACCAAGAAAAACGGAAATATAATTATCAAAGTGTTTCCGACTTCTCCCGGATACGGAAAAGATTATATTGAAGTTTGGGTTAAGGATGACGGTGTAGGTATTCCCAAACAGCAGGTTGATTTGATTTTTGAAAAATTTTATCAGGTGCAGGAAGGGGAGTTTAAGCGTCCTAAAGGAACGGGTTTGGGACTGACGATAGTTTTTGAGATGATAAGAATACATAAGGGTTATATTTGGGCGGAAAGTGATTTAGGAAAAGGAACAATATTTAAATTTGCTCTGCCTAAATAAATGTCGTAATATAACGGAGAAAGTAATTATGGCTTTTAAAATTTTAATTATTGACGACGAACAATTACTTAGAGAAATGTTGGGTGATATTTTCAAAATAGCGGGATATGACGTGATAACGGCCGAAAACGGGAAACAGGGACTGGATAAAATTTATTCGGAGACTCCCGATTTTGTTGTGCTTGATGCGTCTATGCCGATTATGGACGGATTTGAAGTTTTGAAAAAAATAAGAGAAGATCCCAAATTTATGAATCTTCCGGTTATGATGTTTACGGCATTGTCGGGAGAATCCGAGCAAATAAAAGGTTTGAGTTTAGGAGCGGATGACTATATAACAAAACCTTTTAAGGCTCCCGTTTTATTAACCAAAGTTAAAAATATTTTAGACAGAAAAAAGAAAAGTTTGGATGTAAATCCTCTCACATCTTTGCCTGGAAATATAGCAATAAAAGAGAATGTAGAGAGGAAAATTGCAAAAAAAGAAGATTTTACTCTTCTTTATATAGATTTGTCCAACTTTAAGAGTTTTAATGATAAATACGGTTTTGAAAGAGGCGATGACGTTATTAAGTTTACCGCCGATACTCTTCAAAATGTCGTTAAGAATTTCGGCGTTCCTGCGGATTTCGTCGGGCATATAGGCGGAGACGATTTTCTTGTTATAACGAGAACAAAAAACAGTATATTTTTGGCAGAGAGTTTCATAAAATTATTCGATAACGGTGTGGAAAAATTTTATGATGAAGAAGACCGTAAAAACGGTTATATAGTATCAAAAGACAGAGAGGGAGTTTTGAAAAAGTTCCCTATAATGACAGTATCAATAAGTATCATAACAACAGCTATGGCAAAAATATCAGACTTTGCCGAGATATCAAAAAGAGCGGCAGAGCTGAAAAAAGTAGCTAAGAAGAATTCTAAAAGTTCTTATGTTTTTGAGAAAAGAAAATTTCTCAGATAAAATCCGGTTTTTTAAGGGGTATTTGTTATGAACGTAAATAAAATTGTTATCGTTGACGATGAAGAACCTATAAGAGAGCTGGTGGGCAGCGTTCTGGAAACGGAAGGTTTTAAAGTAGTAAAGTGTGCAGATACCGACGAAGGATACGCCAGAATAATAAAATCCAAGCCGGATTTGGTTATATTGGACGTTAAAATGCCTCAGATAGGCGGTATAGAGCTTTGCAGACTTTTGAGAGCAAATATTGAAACAAAAAATATTCCCGTAATAATGTTGACCGTTGAATCTACCGAAACCGATAAAGTTATAGGTTTGGGCATGGGGGCGGATGATTATATAACTAAACCGTTCAGCAATAAAGAATTTGTTGCAAGGGTTAAGGCTTTGCTCAGAAGAACCGCAATGAAACAGGATGAATCGGCAGTTATAGAAGCCGACGGTTTATCTATGGACCTTAATGCCGGTACGATTAAGATAAAAAACAAAGAGATAAAATTGAGACCGAAAGAATTTGATTTGCTGCATGTACTTTTGTTAAAACCGAACGTTGTTTTATCCAGAGAATATATTTTGGAAAATGTTTTTGATTACAATATTACGGTTACTACAAGAACTATAGATACGCATATAAAGAATTTAAGGCAGGCACTCGGTTCTTGGGGAAATAAGATAGTAACCGTTTTCGGAAGAGGTTTTAAATTTGTACCAGAGAACAAGAAATAGTAACGGCAATTTACAATTTACAATTTATAATTGAATGTTGAAAAAATTTTTAAGTATCATCTTAATATTAAGTTTAATTTTTGTTTCATCGTCTGAAGTTTGGGCGACAGGAAAAGTTTTTGCAATTAATCCGGATCCTACAAGTACATCGATGGGAGATTCCGGAGTGGCATTTATGTCGGGTTTTATTACCGGTACCAACGTTAACCCTGCATCCACGGTCGGAATATACAGAACGGTTGCTACGCTTGCTATGTCAAATATGACGGGAAATATTCAATATAATTACGGCGGTATAGGTTTTCTTACTTCCATAGGTGTATTCGGTGCATCGCTTATTTACGTGGATTATAAAACCGGAGACTATTTGGATAATGAAGGGGAGTCGATTAAAGATTTGGGACCTACGTACGATGTGTCTGCAATATTAACGTATTCAATTCCTTTAAAAAGATATCTTCCTACTTTTATAGATTACGGCGGGTTCGGTGCCAACTTAAAAATTCTCAGAAGTTCTCTCGCAGACTATATTTCCGAAGCTATAGCATTTGATTTCGGAGGACTTTTTTCAATTCCTAAAATGAGAGATTTCAGTTTCGGTTTTGCGTTTAAAAATTACGGAAGTGATCAAAAATATGTTACGGAAAAATTCAGTCTTCCTCAAACTATGACTTTCGGATTGGGCTACACAAACGAATTGTTTTACAATTTAAAAGTTGCGCTTGATTTTACCGATATGAAAGGTTATGAAAATTATACAAGTCTCGGTTTCTCGGTAAGCCCGGTGTATTTTCTTGCGTTTAGAGCAGGTTTTAAAATCGGCGGTGATTCTATTTTCAATAATACCAGGCTGGGTGTCGGAGTATGTTTTCAGGGGATAAATTTTGATTATGCTTTTATTCCTTCGACGGATTTAAATGCTACTCATCAGTTTGCGTTAAGTGCGGCGTTCGGTAATTTCTCCGACCAAAAAATGGCATATGAATATTATTTGGAAAATCATTTCAGAGAGGCTGAAGCCAGTTTCTATGCAAAAGATTTTGTTAAGGCACGTCAGCAGTTTGATGATATTTTGGCTGTTTATCCCGACCATGCTCCGTCTCAGGAATATTTAAGAAAGACGGTTGACGAGCTTGTTAAAATAGACGACTATCACATATCTCTTGTCAATAAATATATGGATAAAGCTCAAAAAGCTCTCGATAAAAAAGATGCCGTTACGGCAAACAGCTATTATGAGAAAGTGCTTGAACTTGATCCTACGAACAGAGCTGCTAAAAACGGAATTGAAAAAGCCGAAGAATTGACAAAAGATGTGAAGGTTGTTCAAGCAAGAGCAGAGAACAGTAAGAGAATAGAATATCTTTGGTCAAGATATGAAAAATTTTATAAGAAAGGGGATCTTGTTCGTGCCAGAGATTCTTTGAAATATCTTCTCGACATAGATTCGGAAAACGGTTTGGCTAATGAAAAAATAGTTGATCTTGATAATCAGCTTGCCAAGGTTGCGTCCGATAAAGCCAATGAAATTTACGAGCAGGGAATGAAGTATTACAAAGCAGGCGATTATGAAGAAGCAATGAAATATTTTGAAGCCGTCGTTATTGCCGCACCGCACAGGCTTGACGTACAGGATTTGATTAATAAAACGCAGAAAAATATTCAGGAAATTGCCGAACTGGAAAGAATTAATGCTCTTGAAAAAGAACAAAATAAAGTTCGTAATCAACTGGAAAATGCTTATGATGCAGGTTTGAGAAATTATGAAAAAGGCAAATACGAAACTGCCATAACTTATTTTACGCGTGCTAAAGAAATTGCGGAAAAATATGAATTTGAAGAATATATGAAGAACAGCAGTAATTATATTGCAAGAATCAGCAGTAATCTCTCCGAAAAATATTATAAAGAGGGGTTTGAAGCGTTTAGGAAAAATAAATTTGAAGAAGCTGCAGCAGCATATAAGAAATCCATTTCTTACAACCCGGCAAATACTTCCGCATCTTTCGAATTGGAAAGAGTTGCCGATCAGGTTGCACAGAGTTATTACGAAAAAGGTATGACGGCATACAGCAAGAATGATATGAATAAGGCGAGAGAATATTTTAGAAAAGCATTATATTACAGACCAAATAAAGTAGAAGCTCAGAGAGCATTGGACAGAATAAGATGACAAGAAAATATTTATTGTATATTATACATTGTACACTATACATTGTTTTATTTTTGGCTCCCGTATATGCAAAAAATAAAACTATTTCCGTTTATCCCAATCCGTGGATTCCGGAATCGGGAAAATCTTTGACGGAAAATAACGATCAAATGAGGCACGGAAGTTATACTGCCGACGGGTGGATTAAGTTTAGAGGTGTTACGGCATCATCCGGAAATTTAAAAATTTATGATGTTACCGGAAAACTTGTAAGGGATAAAAATTGGACTATAGACGAAGAAAAGACTGTTCCTATTCCGCAGACAAGCAGTGAACAAAACTATAGAAATTCAATTGTTCATTGGGACGGCAAAGATAATGATTATAATTATGTTGAGAGCGGCGTATATATTTGGATATTGAGAGAATCCAACGGAAAAAAACACGACGGTAAAGTTGTGGTGGTAAGATAAAATTTTGTAAGCAAAAATTTATCTTGACAAAGAAAAATTTTTTATGTACAATAACATAAACTCTCATATTATGAGAGTTGTTCTTTTTTGACCTTAACGGATTTTGGGGGTGTCGCATAGCGGTCTAGTGCAGCAGACTGTAAATCTGCCGGGTTTTACCCTTCGGTGGTTCAAATCCATCCGCCCCCACTCCTTTGCGGGAGTAGCACAGTGGTAGTGCATCAGCCTTCCAAGCTGGCCATGCGGGTTCGATTCCCGTCTCCCGCTCTTTTTATTTTAAGAGTAGTCATCCTAAAGAAGTTAGTTCTTTGTCGTTAATTGTAAATTGTACATTATACATTACAAATTGCAGTTTCGCCGAGGTGGCTCAGTGGTAGAGCACCTCCTTGGTAAGGAGGTGGTCGTGGGTTCAATTCCCATCCTCGGCTCCAAAAATCGCCTTTGGCGATTTTGTGAAATAAAAGCGAAGCGATTGGCGCATAAGGGAGCCAAATGCAATGGCGTAGTCCAAAATGTGCAGTCGTTATAAATAAAAAAATGAAAATTTTTTTGGAGGTAAAATAAAAATGGCAAAAGAAAAATTTGACAGATCAAAGCCGCACGTAAACGTAGGAACAATAGGACACGTAGACCACGGTAAAACGACATTGACCGCAGCAATAACGAAAGTATTGGGCGATCAGGGATTGGCAGAATATATACCTTATGACACAGTAGCAAAAGCA
>CAJOJJ010000031.1:3080-15374 GCA_905234925.1 uncultured Endomicrobiia bacterium | reverse complement strand
CGTAATTTCGGCAATATCTGTTTTAGTAAGATTTTTTTCCAATAAATTCATCTTCTTTCTTGCCGTCTTAGAACCTAAGTCATATGCCGCCGAATATGCAAAGTAAGCCTGATGAATTTCACTGTTTTCAATACTTATATCGCCAAGATGTTCATACAAATCTTTATCAAAAACGGATGTTTGATTATTTACGGCTTTAAGTATATATTTTTTCGCCAACTCATAATTTTGTTTTTTATAATAAAGCCATGCCAAAGAATCAAGATATGCCGGGTCGTCAGTTCCCGTTTTTATTAATTTATTCAGCAGCTGTTCGGCAATGTCTAAGTTTATATTTTTATTAACGTAACTATAACCTAAATAGTTTAATGCTCTTGCATTATCAGGTTCTGTTTCCAGAATTTCTTTTATTAACGGTTCAGCTTTATCAAAATGATTTGTTTTGTCGTAGGCAACTGCTAAAAAGAATTTTGCATCATTGAAATCGGGTTTTAAATAAACAGCCTTTTCCAATTTTTTTCTTGCTTCGTCATATTTTTCATAATCCAAACAGTTAAGTGCCGTAAGATATAAAATTTCCGAATTTAAAGGTTCGATATTTAAAGCTTTATTAAATCTTTTTTCTGCAGTTTTATAATCTCGTTTTAATGAATAATAATAACCGAGTCTTGTATAGTTTGCTGCCGTAGGCTCGTGTTTAACTATAAATTCAAATGAGTCTATTGCATCATCAAGTTTCAGTTGTTTTTCATAAACTATACCCAACAGATAATTAAGCGTAACATTATTAGGCACATATTCTTTAGCTCTCAATAAAATTTCTTCTGCCTGTTCATAATTTTTCTCTTCGTAATAACATTTTCCCAAATATATTAATATTGACGGATTACCCGTGAAAAGTTTGGCATATTCTTTATATTCGTCTATTGCAAGATTGAATTCTTTTTTGTTTTCATAAACTCTTGCTCTGGCAAGATAAGCTTCCTGTGCTTCAGGTTTAAGTTTTGTTACTTTTTTATAAGAAGCCAAAGCTTTATCTAAAAGTCCCATCCTTTCCTGCGCAAGTCCCAGCTGAAAATATCCCTCGGAAGATTCCGGCTGCTGTTCCAAATATTTCGTCCAATATTTAACCGATTCTTCCAGTTTGTTGTCGGAAGAATAATATGCTGCCAAGTATACGGTGGCAACTTCATTTTTAGGATCTATTTCCAATGCCCGTTCCCAGCACTTTCTTGCATTTTCGGCATCATTTAACGAGAGAAACAATGAACCTGCGAACATCTGTGTATCTACATCGTCAATCTCTTTTTCCTGAAGTTCTTTGGTGTTTTCCAAAGCCTTTTTTGTGTCGCCCTTCTGCAGATATACAAGAGCAAGGTCTTTGTAAACGGTTGCAGCATTTTCATCATAAGCAAGTGTCCTTTCAAATTCTGAAATCGCAACATCCGTTTTTCCGTTCTTCTGTGCCAGAAGTCCTTTTAAATATGCTTTATATCCGTTATAGTCTGCATATAATAAAGCATTGCATGAAAACAAAAACAGCGTTATTAACGAAATTGATTTTTTCATAAAGTATCTCTCATTGTAATTAGATATGCTTATTTTACAAATTTATAAAATAAATTGCTAATAAAAAATCTATTGGAAGTGATGCAGATACTTCGGAGTGTTATCCGAAAAATGAAAAATTCTCTTGACAAAAATAATATTTTAAATTATAATAAAAAAGCAGTTACTGAGTAAAATAACAACTTAATATAATAATGTTTTTGGAGTCCGAAAGGACATCCCCTTTTTGTTAAGACAAAAGGAAAAATCTAGCCAAAAACAGATCGTTTTTTTAGGAATAAGACATTAAGCCGGCCAGCTTCGTGTCTTATTCCGAGTGTTCTCTATCCTGCTATGCAGGTATGAGAGCCACGGCTGTTTTAGTTTTGTGGGGACTAGATTTTTCACTGGCTAAAGCAGCCGTTATTTTTTTGTATCTTTCCAAAAAATCCTTTCCTGCTCCAAAAAACAAATAAAATTTTTGGAGGAAAAACAATGAAAATTTCAAAAAAAAGAAGTACATCTTTGCCGTCATCAGGTCTTTGCGGTTCGTCTGTCATTCCCGAGTGTTTCTGTCGGGAATCTATAGTTCGTAAAACACTTCTTAGTCGTGCTGCATTCACACTTGTAGAGTTGGTTATCACAATAGCAATTGTGATTATTTTGTCGGTAATTTCAGTACCAATCTACAGAGGGTACGTCGATAAGGCAAAATATTCCGAGGGATATGCTCTGTTGGGGCAAATTCTTACTGCACAAAAAAATTATTTTAGTGAGTATGGGAATTTTATATACACAAGGGAAAGTAGTGCAGGAAATGCTAGTTTTACAAGTAATGATGAAATTTTAGGAGTTGATGCTCGTGGTAACCAATATTTCAAAAGTTTTAATATCGGTGATACCGATGGTAGCGGTTATGAAAATTTAAAATATCATATTTATATCTTAGTTACAAAACCGGAAGAGTTAGTAAAAAACGGAAAAACTTTAATGGAAATATATTATAATATAACAACAGGTTCTGTATTCAAAGATGATATCAATTACAGTGCTTCAGAATTTAAAATTTAGAGTCTGCTGAATGTTCTAAAGATAATATTTTTTAAGCATAGCGGCGCTCTTAACAGGGCATTTCCTCAACATAGCGGAGGTTATGCCCTTTTTTTATTTAAAAATTTCCGGACAACCGATATAACATATTGTGTTGGTGTTTGGTGTAATATTGTTTGCAAAAAAGGTTTATAATAAATAAAATATTAATATGAAATTTGATAATATAAATTTAAATGAAATAAAAAAATTGCAGACTGAAATAAAAGATATTTTTGCGAAAGAAGAAGCGGAAAAATATTTTGCTTGGTATAAAGATAATTATGAGAAATTGAATTATATTTATAATCTTTTGGAAGTAGACGAAGAAAAAGAGTTGTATGTTAAAACTGTTTATACAAAGCTAGTCGGGCATACAAATATTTCCGAAAAAGAAAAACAAAAATATCTTCTTTCAAGAGAACAATTTGATAAACTGCTTGTTGATGATTCCATAAGAAAATTAAACTCAGTTACAAGAAAGTTGAAATTTTATGATTTGAAAAATTTCGGATATGATTTAAAGCTTTACGGGGCAAGAGCTTTACTTGATAAGCTTGTAGTACATAATCAGTATTCTCATAAAAATTGCCGAATATACGATGGAGATTATATTATCGATGGAGGAGGGTGCTGGGGAGATACCGCATTGATTTTTGCCGAAAAAGCGGGGAAAAAGGGAAAAGTTTTTACCTTTGAATTTTTTGAAGATAATTTAAAAATTCTTAAAGAAAATTTTTCTTTAAATCAAAATACCTCAAAAAAAGTTGTTTTAATTGAAAAACCTTTGTATAATAATTCAAATAAAGTTTTATATTTAAATCATGCTTGCGCCGACATTACAACTTTGACAGAAAATAAAAATAATCTGCAGAAATATAAATCTGTTTCGATTGATGATTTTGTTGAAGAAAGTAAAATAGAAAAAATAGATTTTATAAAATTGGATATTGAGGGCAGCGAGCTTGCTGCTCTTGACGGGGCAAAAAAAACAATAGAAAAATATAAACCGAAACTTGCGATAGCCGCATATCATAAATATGACGATTACTACGAAATACCGAAGTTTATAAATGAACTTAATTTAGGGTATAAATTTTATTTTGCGTCGTATACTCCTGCGGGGACAGATACCGTTATATATGCAAAATAAGCTTGATTTAAGATTATGTTGATATACAAAGATATAAGAACCAACAAAGAAATTTTAACTTATTTAAGATATTCCGAAGATGTTTTTGTGAGTATTGGATATAAAAAGCATGGTTTAAGCCATGCCGTACATACTGCCCAAAGGGCAGGTTTTATATTGGAAAAACTCGGCTACACAAAAAGGCTTCAGGAACTGGCAAAAATTGCCGGATATATGCACGATATAGGAAATATTATATCAAGAAGAGATCATGCCCGCAGCGGAGCAATTATGGCAATGGCTTTTTTGGGTGGGATTCAAACGACGGAAGAACGTTACAACGGCGATGTTTTTGAAGTGTTCAGTGCTATAGGAAGCCACGAGGATAAAAGTTCTACACCGCCAACACCTATTGCCGCAGCCGTTATTTTAGGTGACAGAACAGATGTCAGATCACAAAGACTTAGAGATGTCGATGAAGAAAATTATAAAGATGTTCATTCTAAAGTTATTGCAGCGTGCCAAAGAACAAACCTTGAAATTTTTAAAGACAGGAAAGAAATTTCTTTATGGCTTGATATTGATACGGAAATTTGTTCCATTATGGAATATTTTGAAATTTTTACACAGAGAACGTTATATTGCAGCAGAGCATGCGAAACTTTAGAATGTAAGTTTTCGCTTTACATCAACGGAGATCAATTTTTATAATATGCAGTGCGGTGAATTTCAGTTAATAAAAAAATCAACTCAATGTAATGCAAGGTTGGGAAAATTATACACGACACGAGGTATAATAGATACTCCCGTTTTTATGCCCGTAGGCACACAAGGTGCAGTAAAATCGGTTTCTGCACGGCAATTGTTGGAATCAAATGCACAGATAATATTGGCAAATTCTTACCATATATATTTAAGACCCGGTCTTGAAATAATAAAAAAAGCCGGCGGCATACAAAAATTCAATTCTTGGAATAAGCCCATGCTTACGGATTCGGGCGGATTTCAAATTTTCTCTCTAAACGATTTCAGAAAAATAAATTCGGAAGGTGCGGAATTTAAGTCGCATATCGACGGTTCAAAACACTTCATATCGCCTGAAATTTCAATGCAGATACAGAAAACAATCGGTGCGGATATCATAATGTGTTTTGACGAATGTACGCCGTATCCTTCTACTTATGATTATGCAAAAAAATCCATGCTTATGAGTATTGACTGGGCAAGAAGATGTAAAGAAGAATTTTATAAAGATGATGCTTATAGGACACAGGCTCTCTTCGGCATAATTCAAGGTTCAGTATATAAAGATTTGAGAAAAGAAAGTGCTTTAAAAATGCAGGATATAGACTTTGTCGGATATGCCATAGGCGGAGTTTCCGTCGGAGAAAGTAAAGAAGAAATGAACGAAGTTGTGGAAAATACAGCTCCTTATTTACCTGAAAATAAAGCAAGATATTTAATGGGTGTAGGTATGCCTGAAGATATTTGGGACGGTATAGAAAGAGGAATAGATATGTTTGACTGTGTTATCCCCACAAGAAACGGCAGAAACGGGCAGGCTTTTACAACTTACGGTAAAATAAATATCAAAAACGGAGAATTTAAGGATAAGTTTGAACCGCTTGATGCCGAGTGTGATTGCGAGGCTTGCCGAGAATATACTAAGGCATATATTAATCATTTATTTCGTTCACAGGAACTGCTGGCATTGAATTTATTATCTTTACATAATATTAATTTTATGCTAAAATTAACAGCCAAAATCAGAAAGGCTTTGGAAACTGATTCTTTCTTTGAAGCGAAAAAAGAATTTTTTGAAAAATATTATTCAAGAAAATCGTAGGACGATTTTCTTGAAATGTACAGTGTATAGTGTACAATGTATAATAAACGACAATGGAGAATAAAATGAAATCAGTTTTGATGTTGATGTTTGTTGCATTTACTGTGCAGAGTGCTTATGCCGATGCTGCAACGGCAACTGCCGCACAGGCAGGCAGTGCTTTCGGCGGTTTGATGCCGCTGCTTATCATTTTCATATTTTTTTATCTTTTCTTAATCAGACCTCAGCAAAAACAGAGAAAAGATCATGAAAAAATGTTGAATGATTTAAAAAAAGATGATAAAATAATAACTTCGGGCGGACTTTACGCAACTGTAGTTTCAGTCAACGCAGATGTTGTGGAAGCAAAAATTGCAGATAACATAAGAGTGAAAATAGTAAAATCAACTATTGTTAATGTTGTTACAAAAGATGCAGTTGTTACGCCTCAAATAGTAAAATAGCAGAGATTCAAGATGAGTATCAATGAAATTACATTTTCGGATTTAACGCTAAAAGACGTAAAAACCAACGAAACCGTAAATACTTTTATACAGGCGGCAAACGATTACTTAGGTGCTATAGGATATACGGAACACGGTTACAGGCATGTATCTCTTGTGTCTTCCGTGGCTGAAAATATTTTAAAATCTTTAGGTTATCCCAAAAGATTACAGGAACTTGCAGCAATAGCGGGCTATGTCCATGATATCGGCAATGTTATTAACAGGCAGGATCATGGTCAGTCTGCGGCTTTAATTTCCATGCATATATTAAGACAGATAGGTTTTACTCCCGACGAAATAGCATTAATTGTTTCTGCCGTCGGAAATCATGAGGAAGAAATAGGAGAACCTGTTAACCCTGTTGCAGCGGCTTTAATGATAGCGGATAAATCCGATGTACATAAAACAAGAGTCCGTAACCCGAATGTCGGACAGTTTGATATCCACGACAGAGTCAATTTTGCAGTGGATAAATCTTTTCTAAAAATCGACAAAGAAAAGAAATTGATTTCGCTTAATTTAAATATTGACACGAAAATTTCTCAGGTTATAGAATATTTCGAAATATTTATGTTGAGAATGAATATGTGCAAAAAGGCAGCAAAATTTTTAGATTGTAAATTTGAATTAATAATAAATGAGAGGAAATTACTCTAATGAACAAACTTGGTTTTAGGACAGTCATCACAGCGTTGTTGATCATTCTTTCAGGTTATTTCTTGTTCCCTACGTTCGAGTGGTACAATATGACCGAAGATGAAAGAGCAAAGGCAGAAAAAGCGAAGGATCCGATTCTCGGAAAAACTTTAAATTTGGGTTTGGATTTGAGAGGAGGAACTCATCTTTTATTGGAAGTTGATGCATCCAAACTTGATGAGAAAGTAAGTGTAAAAGATGCAGTTGACAGAGCAGTAGAAGTTATCAGAAACAGAATAGACCAATTTGGTGTAGCAGAACCTTTAATTGCTAAACAAGGAGACAGATGGATAGTAGTTCAGCTGCCAGGAATAAAAGATCCGGCGAGAGCGAAACAGCTTATAGGTAAAACGGCTCTCTTGGAATTTTGCCTGGTTAGTACCGATACTGCGGCATTAACAAAAATTCAGGATAAAATGAGAGATAAAGATTTGACAAAAGCCGAAGAAGCTTTGGCAGATGAAGAGATAAAAGCTTTAATTCCTGAGGGATATTTTATAGCTGACAGCAAAGAAGATAACAGAATATATTTATTGAAAAATGCTTCTTTAACGGGAGCTTATCTCGTTAATGCAAAAGTGGAACTTGCAACCGGCGGTTTCGGTTATCCTCATGTTTCTTTGGAATTTAATAAAGACGGAGCAAAACTTTTTGCCGATGTTACAGGTAACAATATAGACAGACAGCTGGCAATTGTTCTTGACGGAATAGTTCAGTCCGCACCTTCCATCAGATCTAGAATTCCCGACGGAAGAGCTATTATTGAAGGTAATTTCAATGCCGACGAAGCAAAGCTTTTGGCTACGGTATTAAGAGCCGGTGCGTTACCTGCTCCCGTAAGCATTATTGAAGAAAGAACCGTCGGACCAAGTCTTGGAGATGATTCCATTAATAAAGGTTTTAAGTCTGCGTTAATCGGTGTATTTATTGTTGTTTTATTTATGTTCATATATTACGGATTTTCCGGAATTATTGCCGATATAGCTTTAATATTAAACCTTTTTATACTTATGGGTATAATGTCATATTTTCAGTTCACTTTAACTTTGCCCGGTATTGCAGGTATTGCATTAACTCTTGCAATGGCAGTTGATGCCAATGTGCTTATTCTCGAGAGAATAAGAGAAGAATTGAATATCGGTAAAACATCCAGAGTTGCAGTTGATGCCGGTTATCAGAAAGCTTTTGTGACAATTTTCGATTCAAACTTAACTACATTAATAGCAGCCGTTTTCCTATTCCAGTTCGGAACCGGTCCTATAAAAGGTTTTGCAGTTACATTGACGATAGGTTTGTGTATCAGTATGTTTACGGCCGTTGTTGTTACAAAGTTGATATATGACTTCTTGTTTAAAGAAAATTTCTTAAATAAAATAAAATTATAATCGGAGGAACATCGTGCAATTTTTTAAGACACCTAAAATAGATTTTATAGGTAAAAGATATTTATCTTTCGCAGTGTCAATAATATTGATACTTGTAAGTTGTTATGCAATTTTTATCAAAAAACCTAATTATGGTATAGATTTCAGCGGCGGTATTTTAATGCAAATGTCTTTTGATAAAGAAATAAAAATGGACTTGATAAGAGAAGGCTTGTCCGAAAATAAAAACATTGCATTTGAACTTCAATCTACAGGGAAAAGCGGAATAATTGTAAGAATTAAGAAAAATGAAAAATCTCAGGATGAAATGGCAAACATTATTCTTTCTTCTTTACAGTCTAAATTTAAAGATTCCAAGATAACCGTTGACAGAGTTGAATATGTCGGTCCTGCAGTAGGAAAACATTTGACTAAACAGGCAATGTATGCTTTCAGTTTTGTTTTCTTGGGGATTATTGTTTATGTTGCTTTCAGATTTAAATCTGCACTGTGGGGTGTTTCCGGAGTGCTTGCTCTTATTCACGATGTATTTATAACTTTCGGTTTAATGGTATTGATGGGTAAACAGATAGATTTAACTCTTGTTGCCGCACTTTTAACCATAGCCGGTTATTCCATTAACGATACCATTGTTTTGTTTGACAGAATAAGAGAAAATTTAAGACTTATTGCAAAAGAAACTTTTGCAAATACCATCAATATAAGTATCAATGAAGTTTTGGGAAGAACCGTAATTACTTCTTTAACCGTTATTTTTGTAGCTTTAATTATTTTCTTCCTCGGCGGAGAAGTTATTCATGATTTCGGTTTGGCAATGTTAATCGGTTCAATACTCGGTACATATTCCAGTATATTTATCTGTGCTCCTTTAACATATGAATGGGAAAAAAGAAAAAGAGACAGATATAAAAGAAATAATTTAAAATAAACTTACATTCTCTAATAAAAAAACAGAAATATTTTAGTTGCGATTTTGAATTCCCGAGCCTTATGTACCGTGTACACTTTTGTACACTGCGGCTCGGGAATTCTTTATCTCACTAACAAATCTTTCCGTTTTTTTGCTTTGTTACATTTTTTTGTTTGCTTAGATTTTTACTCCGAAGGTCTCTGTCGGGGATATTTCGTTATCGTTCAAACCCTTCGCACTTTCACCCGTATTTCTTACGTTTGCGAGTTTCTTCATTTCGTCTTAAACTATGCTGTTTTTTCTGTGCCCTTATATTTTATTGGTAAAGTTAAATTTCCTTTTTTGTCGTTCTATTTTTTTTAATGAAAAATTTACAAATTTTTTACATTGATTTTTTGTGAAAATAGGTTATAATATTAGCATATATGAATAATATTTTTTATTACTTATTTTATCATAAAAAAATATTTGCGATTATATTATCCCTAGCCATAGCGGGTAATTTAATTTCTTCTTACGTGCTTGATGATATAAAAAATGCTGATTTAAGTACGTCAGTATATACGGTATCAAATACGCTGTCACGGTACTGTAATATGGTAGTGGATTTCCCGGTTGTATTTGTAACAGAATTTTTAAACAGTGAACAAACTTCTTTGAAAAATAAACAACAGCCGATAAAATCCGACAAAAAACAAAACGATAAAAAAAATAATAGAAATAAACAAATTGTATCGATTGTTTTTACGGAAAATATAAGTTTATTAAAGAATATAAAAGACAATATTTATAAAATTTTATCAGAGTCAATACAATTATGTAATGAGAGTATAAAAATAATAAATTCTACAGTTTTTATGTTTTTATTGTTTCTTGTTTTATTTAAAGGAACTGATATGTTGGCTCGAGGAGAAACAGAAGATAATATTTTATATTTAAAAATAAATAAAATAAATTCGTTTTGTATGGCTTGGTTGTACGAAACGAGTTTTTTATTTTGAGGTGTGTTTATGATAAAATTTAAATTCTTTAAAAAATTTTGCAGTATGATAATTTCTGCTTGTTTGTTAATAACAAGTTTGCAGGGTTTGGCTTTTTCTATGCCTGCACCGGTTAATGTAATGCCTGCAGTTATGCAGCCGCAACAGATTAATACCAATATAGTTCCGTTTAATATCGGGCATGTAACGGAAACCGCATATAACGGTGACGGTAAAGTGACTGTATTGATACAGGATTTACATTCCCATAAACAGACTCAGGAAAATATCAACAGTATATTAAAAATATTGGATAAAAAATACGGTATAAAAAATATATGGCTTGAAGGTGCAAGCGGTAATCTTGATACAAGTTGGTTTGCATCGATTAAAGATAAAGTTTCCGAAGATAAAATGATACGTCTGTTATTGGAAAAAGGCAGACTTACCGGAGCAGAACTTTTTTCAATAAAGGAAAACAAATTTGAAATATTGAAAGGTTTGGAAAACCGAGAAGTATATCTTACAAATTTTGAAAGATTAAAAGAAATATACAATAAGAAATCCGAAATAGAAACATATCTTCCAAAAATAAAAGCAATTCTTAATGCAAAAATAGCAAAATATTTTTCTCGTGAAAACAGAAAAATAGATGTGTTACGGGAAGCAAATCTTGCAGGACAAATAAAACCCGAGAAATATTTTTATACTATTTTTAGAGCAACTAAAAAAGCCGGGATAGATTTAAATAAATACGGACAGATAGTAAAATATCTTTATGCGGTAAATAATCAGAAAGATTTAAACCTTAACAAAGCAAGAAAACAAATAAAGGAGCTGCTTGCCGAGTTAAAAGATTTAATGCCGTATCAACAGTACAAATTACTTACGGATAAAGCCGGTAATAAAGAAACTGAAACAGATTTTTATACGGATTTAAAAAAGGCTGTTGAAGAAAAAAATTTATCCGAAAAGTATAAAGATGCGGAAAAGTTTTTTGAATATCTTGCATATAGGGAAATGTTAAATCCTATAGAATTTGCCGAGCAGGAAACCGAACTTATAAATGAAATAGAATTGAATTTTGCACAAACTGGATACGAAAAAGAAGTTTTGTTCCTGAAAAAATATTTCGGATTTATGGAAAGTTATTTGAATAACAAAATAACTGCAGATGAATATAAATATTTTGAAAATAACAGGGAAAGATTTAAAACTCTTTGGTCAAAATATATAGATGTTGACGGGATAATAGATATTGATAGATATTTTGATTTATTTGATAATTTCTATAAAGATAATATAGAAAGAAACCGATATTTTATAGAAAATATTACTGGAACAAAACCTGCTGCGGAAAAAAATACAATAATGATAAAAGGTTCCGAAAGCTACAATGCAAAAGTTGTAGAACAATTGGATAAAGATAAAAACGGAATAGAAGTAGTGGTAGCAGGCGGTTTCCATACAAGAGGCTTAAGCAGACTGTTTGAAGAAGAAAAAATTAATTATATGGTTATAACGCCGAACGTTACGGAAGATGTTTTGATAAGCGAAAGATTGTATGAGAATATGTTTGCGGAAGAATATGAAATAGTAAAAGAAAAGTTTGCCAATATGCCTGTTACTGCATTGATAAATGAAATAATAAATAAAGCTGGGGCTATAGAGAGTATAAGGGAAGTAAACGGAACAATAGAATTTGTTACTAAAAAAGAAATCATAAGGCTTGGAATCGATGGAACGATAAATGAAAAAACAATAAAAGAAAAGAAAAAAGATAGAAAACTCAGTTTGGAACAGGCGGAAATTACGGCAAATGCATTTTTGAGTTTACAAGAATATTTAAAAAAACAAAGAGAAAATGAAAGAAGAAAGAATATAGGCGAAGCTTCGGAAGATATAAATGCATTAAAAGAAAGGACAGAAAAATTTATAAGTAAAATAGAAGATAAATCTTTAAGAAAAACTTTTAGTGACAAACTTGGAATAAAAAATGTAAAAAGTAAAAAAAGAGGAAGATGGTTGGATAATCTTCTGATTGGACTCATAAGCTCTCTGGTAGGAAATCAGCTCAACCATCTCATGAACCGTCTGTACATTCGAGGTCTCCAGATAGCCCGAATAAATCTGCGCGTCCGCCGGAACAAACTGAGCCCCGTCCACCGGCTGATAGTACGTTTCGCCATATTTCTCCAGGAAATTATAATCCGCAAAATCCAC